>JBFLJZ010000127.1:0-3851 GCA_040882925.1 Desulfuromonadales bacterium | reverse complement strand
TGGCCGACTGCCTTGACAGTCTCGCAGAGCAGACCTACCGGGATTTCGAGGTTATCCTGGTGGACAACGGCTCTCACGATGACTCTGTGCCTTTTGTCCAGGACAGGTACTCCTGGGTCAAAGTGGTCTCTTTGCCGAGCAATATCGGTTTTGCCTCGGGGAACAACCGGGGATTGGAGCACGCCTCCGGGGCCTATATCGTCACCCTGAATAACGACACCCGGGCCTGCCCCGATTGGCTGGAGCGGCTGGTCCGGGCCGCTGAAGCTCACCCCCGGGCCGGCATGGTGGGGTGCCGGATCTGTTCGTTCAAAGATCCCGAGCTGATCGATTCGGTTGGCATGGGTTTCTGCCGGGATGGCATGTCGCGGGGGATGAACCGCAACCGGCGCTGGTCCGAGCTGCGGATGAGTGAAATCGAGGAGATTCTCCTGCCCAGTGCTTGTGCAGCCCTTTACAGGCGGGCTATGATTGACGAAATCGGGTTTTTTGACGATGATTTTTTCGCCTATGCCGAGGACTCGGACCTCGGCCTGCGCGGCAGGCTGGCCGGCTGGCAGGCGATCCTGGCCAGCCGGGCTGTTGTTTACCATAAATATTCCCAGAGCAGTGGCAGCTTGTCTGCTTTCAAGGTCTACCTGGTCGAGCGGAACCACTACTGGGTGGCGATGAAAAATTTTTCTCCCGGCGGCTTGATGGCCCTGCCATGGTTCACCTTGCTGCGTTATCTCGAACAGGTGCGAACGGTTTTGCTCGGCAGGGGGTCCGGCAGCGAGTTTCGCGGCAGCGACTCGCAGGCCGCATTGATCAGGGCGTTGGTCAAAGCTGTTTGTGACGGCCTGCGAGGCATGCCGCGGATGCTGCGCAAGCGCCGGCATGTGATGGGCAGAAGGCGTTTGACCTGGCAAGAGTATAGCGAACTTTTGCGCACTCACCGCATTACTTTCAAGGAGTTGCTTGATAATGATTAACCACGATACGGCAGCGGGAGGATTGAGGTAATGTTTGACGGGATGATTATGGACCGGATTCAGTTCTTTTCCATTCTCTTCAGCCTGGCCGTTTTTGCCACCATTTTCCTGCTGGTCAAGCATCGGAAAGTCAGGGAGGAGTACTCCATCCTCTGGTTTGCCACGGCCGTGATCTTTCTTTACCTTTCCCTCGACCGGTATGCGGTCGACCGGTTGGGCAACTTGTTCGGTATCGCCTACAAGCCGACCATCATCCTGTTGCTGATCGCCGGGTTTATCACCCTGGTGCTGGTACATATCACTGTGGTCATTACAAGACTGACCGACCAGAACAAGGAGATCATTCAGGAGCTGGGTCTGACCAACCTGAACCGCAAACTGCCTCAGGTCCCCCGGGAGATAGCGCAAAAGCAATCCGACCTCCTGGTTATCGTGCCTGCTTATAACGAAGCGGAGAACATTGGCGGGGTTATTGCCGACCTGAAAAGCCTTGAGCTTGATCCGGACATCCTGGTCATCAACGACGGCTCCAGCGATCTGACCTATGATGCCGCCAAGGCCACGCGCCAGGCATTGGTCATCAACCTGCCGAACAACCTCGGCATCGGCGGGGCCGTTCAGACCGGGTTCAAATGGGCCAAGCGCAACGGCTACCGTTTCGCCGTACAATTCGACGGCGATGGCCAGCATATCGCAGCCGAGATCCCCAAGCTGCTGGATGCCCTTGACGAACAGGATGCCGACATGGTTATCGGTTCGCGGTTTATCGGCAAGCAAGCCGGTTATCGTTCCACTTTCACCCGCCGTCTCGGCATCCGGGTGTTCATGGCAGTCAATTCGCTGCTCATCGGCCAGACGATTACCGACAACACGTCCGGTTTCCGGGCCTATGGCCGCAGGGCCATCGAGTTCCTGGCACGCCATTACCCGGTCGACTACCCGGAGCCGGAAGCGGTGATCCTGCTCGGCAAGAACAATTTTACCATTGCCGAAATCCCGGCCGGCATGCAGGAGCGGCAGTCCGGTGGGTCATCGATCCACGGGTTTTTAAGTATTTACTATATGGTGAAGGTCCTGCTGGCGGTTTTCATGACTGCGTTAAGAAAACCGATTAAAGCGGTTGCGCCGCTGAAGCACTGAGGCCCGAGCCTCCCGTCTCGCAGGAAAGGTACGGCAGAAGGCGCCCGACACTATTTAGCCGACAAGGCAAGGCGGAAACCAATGTCATTTCTGCGCTGATTCGGTTTCGCCGCATCGCGGTAAGTTGTCCGTGCGAGGCCTTTCGGCAGCCCCCATGCGCCACCGCGAATGACCCGGTATTCACCGCTGTCGGGGCCTTGCGGGTTCTCGCGCGGGCTGATATTGTAGTAATCCTCAGCATACCAGTCGCTGCACCATTCCCTGACATTGCCGCTCATGTCATGCAGCCCGAGACGGTTCGGCTTTTTCATGCCGATAAAGCGGGTCTGTCCGTTGCTGTTGACCCGGTACCAGGCAAAATCCTCTAAAAACTCTTTATCATTCGTCCCGGCGTACTTCTCGTCCTGGCCGCCGCTGCGGGCGGCGTACTCCCATTCGGCCTCGGTCGGCAAGCGGTAAGTCCTTTCGCTTCTGCGGTTCAAGGTGCGGATGAAGTCCTGTGCTTCGCCCCAGTTGACCCACTCAACCGGGCGGCTTTTGCCCTGGAAGTAAAAATTAGACTGAGTGCGTCCCATCAAGTTCAGCCATTGCCTCTGGGTCACTTCATATTTCGACAGGTAAAAATCATCAACGCACACTTCATGCAGCGGGCCTTCGAAAACCTGCTCCTGATCTGTACCCATCGGGTAACAACCGCCCCTGACCAAGACGAACTTGATGCCCGTGATCGGCTCGGTGAATGTTTCGGTTAACTCTTCAGAGACATTTGCCTGTACAGTCTCTTGCTGCACAACCGGAGTCTCAGTTGCAGGGGTGGCAACGGTTCCCTTCGGCATCTCTGCCAAGGCAACTGCCGGCAAGCTTTTCCCGCTTCCGTCATGCGCCTTTGTTTCTGCTGGTTCGGTCCGGGCCGCGGGACCCTGCGTTTGCCCAGGTTCTGGGCTTTGCGGGGTGACTCCGGCAGGCGGCTCTGTTGTTTCAGGATCGAGCGAGGATGATTCCTCTTTTTCGGCGAGGGGCGGTGCGGGCGGCGCAGATTCCTTGACCAGGTCTGGCCCAGCTTGACTTGACAGTGCCATGCTCGAGTCATTTTTACCCTCTGTCATCTGCTGCTTGTCGCCAATGCTGCATGCCCGGAGCAAGAGCAGCAGCAAAATCACCAGAAGTACGACATTAATGGCCCTTTTTCTATAGCTGTTTTTTTTAAACATTTTTCACTCTGGTTCGGGAATAACCTGAGAGACTCTCATGTGGCAAATCTCGTCAAGCTCAGCATATGTAAAGGTCTTTTAAATAGGCCCAAAAACCATTCTTTAAAACAGCCACATTCCTGATGGGACTATAATAATGCAACATGCAGCTCTCATTTGTTGTGTCAAGTTATCTCTCAGTCCCATTATAGAATCCGCTTTTTTACGGCAAGACCGAAGATATTGAAACGAGTTTCATTAAAAAAACAGGCTTGGTTTTTGTGTCGTCAGCATAATAACTTTACTCGATATTCAACGCCTTGAGGAAAAGTTGTTGTCCTTTAATTCATGGTGTTCACTCCGGCACATTTAAGTTGTCAAGTTTGAAGAGTGCTCATGATAATATCGTACATTAAGGCTTACTACAAATTATTGCACTCGATACGACGAAAGTATCGAGTTGATATCGAATACTCTCGTTAATGACAGGTGGTTTGAGGATATTGCTGATTAGGTGCTCGAGATATCTCCCTGGAAAGTTAGGGGGCAG
>JBFLJZ010000126.1:0-2508 GCA_040882925.1 Desulfuromonadales bacterium | reverse complement strand
CCGTGACCGAGACCGCGCAAAAAGCGGTTTTGCTTGCCGGTGAGTTGTTTTGTTGCTTCTGACATCTATTTATTCCTTATATTGGCTTCAGCCCGTGCAGTGGTTAGGGCGAAACAAGAAAATTGACTGCTTGAGGCCGGCACTATAACATCGAGTTGTGATTACTTGGAAGCCTGTTTCTGGAGAGAGCCTGACATTATTTTTCTGTTATGACCCTACACCTTGCCATAGTCTGTGAAAATACCGTTGGACGCCCGATTTGCGCTTGTGGAGAGCACGGTTTTTCCTGCCTGGTACGTACGGATTTTGGGACCTGGCTCTTTGATACCGGCAGTGGCCAAACCCTACTGGGGAATCTTGACGCACTGGAGATCGATGCCAGACAGATTGATGCCGTGATACTGAGCCATGGTCACTATGATCACTGCGGTGGGTTGCTGCCGTTACTGCAGAAGATCGGGCCACGTCCTGTCTATTCACACTCTCAGATTTTTAGCGAACGATTCTGGCAAGGGCAGCATGAAGAACGTGACATCAGCCTGCCGTACACCCGGTCAGAGCTTGAATCTGCCGGGGCGACCTTCCATCATCTGGATTCTTTTGCAGGGGTTGCTCCAGGGCTCTATTTCAGTGGTTCGATCCCACGTCTTGAGCCGCTTGAAAAAGGCGATCCGCATCTGGTTCAACGATCTGCAAAAGGTGAAGGGTGGCTCGATGATGGATTTTTCGATGACGCTGCTCTTGCCATTGAGACAGAAAAAGGTCTCGTTATTCTGCTTGGTTGTGCACATTCAGGCTTGATCAACACCGTCGAGCACTTTCGCCGTGAATTAGGCGACCCCCGTATTCACGCGATTATTGGTGGTACGCACCTCGGCCCGGCCAGTGATGAGCAGTTTGCCGCAACCGTCGACTATTTGAAGCGTCTTGATTTTGATCGACTGGGCGTTTCTCACTGCACCGGGCAGGTACGCTCTGCCCAGTTGTACGTGCATTTCCCCAATAAAGTTTTCTTCGCAAATGTAGGTTCAACCTTGAGAAGCTAGAGACTGGGGGCTGGGTGCTGGCAAATCACGGGGCAATTCCCTTTCCTAGTCACCGAGTCACTGATTACTGATACACAAAGTTTAACACCATGGGCACACCGCTTTGCATCCTGATTGTTGATGACTCCAAGTTTTTCATCGAACTGGAGAGGCAATTCCTTCGCAATACGCCTGCAACGGTCTTGCCCGCTGAATCTGCCAGAGAAGCCCTGTTTTTGGCCAAGGAACATCGACCCAGCCTCGTCTATATGGATGTTGATATGCCGGAGATGAATGGCTACGATTGCTGCCGTGCCTTTAAGTCTGACCCTGATTTGCGTGAGATACCTGTTGTCCTGATAGGAGGGGATGATCCTGCAACCGATGAGACAAAAGCACGCGCTTCCGGTGCGGATGATTATTTACCCAAACCGCTCGATCGGCGTCTCTTCTTAGCTTCTGGGCATCGCTTTCTGTTCAGTATCGATCGACGTGAACCACGCAGGAACTGTCAGATTATCGTTGACTATACCTGTCGTGGCCGGCGTATGGTGGGGCGTTGCGTTGATATCAGCAGTGGTGGCATGTTTCTCGAGTGTCAACCTACGGCTCAGGCTGGCGAGTTGCTACTGCTTAAATTCTGTTTGCCCGATGAGAAGAAAACCCCGGTCGAGGTGCAAGGCAGAATTGTTTGGGCGAATGCCAACGGCTACATTATTAAAGAGGGTTTTCCTCTCGGCTATGGTGTTGAGTTCGTTGACATTACCGTCTCAGTCGGTACGGCCTTGCGCCGTTGTTTTGGGTCATATATTACTTGTTAAGTGTTTTTTTGTCTGATTGTGGGGGGCCATAATGACTAAGTTAAGTATCCTTCCGGCGGATGATTCCCGGTTTTTCGGGGCCATAGAAAGCCAGTTCTTGCAAAAACTCCAGCTGAAACCCTCGAGGCCGACGATTGCGATACAGCCTTGGCGATTGTGCGCAACGAAAGACCGGACCTGGTCTATCTTTCCTTTTCGTTGCCGCCTACCGGAGGCTTTATTGCTGTCAGAGGATCAAAAGAGATCCCGAATTGCGTACCATCCCTGTGGTTATCGTCTGTTATCAGGACTCCCCTGAGCAACCTGAACTCGCTCGGAAGAAGGGCTGTGACGCATGGCTGAGTAAACCTTTGGACAAGCATAGCTTCCTACAGCTCGGTAGACAGTTTCTTCCGGGAGTCCGGGAGCATCGGCAACCCACTTTCTTCCGTGTTACCATCCTTTCTGAAGGTGAAGAGTTTGCCGGCAAGTGTTTAGACCTGTCAGGCGGTGGGATGTTCGTTGAAAGCCAAGCTGATCTGCCCCCTGGCACAGAATTCTAATTAAGCTTTAAGCTCCCTGATGGGCCTGGGGCCCAACTCAGCTGCAGGGCTGTAGTCTCACGGTTGAACCGCAAGCCCAACTCCTTGAAGTCACATTACCCACACGGTCTCGTTATCATG
>JBFLJZ010000017.1:0-6194 GCA_040882925.1 Desulfuromonadales bacterium | reverse complement strand
CATGACGGCAGCGCCGGGTAAGGACAACGCGGTGACGACCACGTAGAGGATGAAATAGATGGCAATGGTGAGGATGCGGTTGGCGGAGTAAAAGTCGGCAAACGCCTGCTGTCGGTCCTTGAGATATTCGAGGGTCAGGAAGCGTTGCAGGTCAAACGCGAAGAAGACGGCGACCAGGATGATGATCGTCACGACCAGAAGGATCTTGTTGTTACGCGAGGTCATGGCAGCGGCCTTTCGAAGCCTTCAGTCAGCGTTTCTCAGTCACGGATTTCAGACGATGAGGACAGCCACAAGTCTACCATATTAGCGTTGAAACGTTTACCGCCGGCCCCACTGGTCAAGCAGGGATAGCGGCCCTCGAGCCATGTCCCAGGGCGTGAAGGCCCCGTTAATCAGGACCTTTTTCGCGCAAGGGTGTCCGGGTACAATGAACACTATTGGGCGGGCTTGAGCGGTTGAGTCGCTCGAACATGGCAATTTGCTCGGCCATGGACAGTTTTTTCCGGCAGTTACCGGTACTGCGCAGACAAAGGCGACAACGCTCCTCGGCGCACCACTGGCACTGGCGACAGTCCGGACAAGGATGTTTCTTGTCAGTGGGGATCATTCCTACAGTGTACTCTGTCGGTGTCGAACGGCACAAGCCCGCGCTGTTCAAGCAGGCGGCTGCGCTGTCGATACAGGTAGCCGGCCTCGCAGAATTCGGCAGCAAGCAGCAGGAAAATGGCCACCGCTATGCCCGGCAGCGGCAGCGAAGTCTTGGTCACCAATGGCCAGAGTATCAGCATCAGAACGGCCTTGTAGAGGGTGGAAAGTCCCAGGCGTCCGGTCAGGTGTGCCCCGGCGAACCACCCGCGCAGCAGGTTGGCGGCACCGTACAGCAACGGGAAGAGTGCGCAAGCTGTGAGCGGCCAGGTGATGTAATCACGCATGCCGGCATCGAGGCCCATGACGGTGCCGAGGACCGGCT
Source organism: Desulfuromonadales bacterium (assembly GCA_040882925.1). Classification (GTDB taxonomy): domain Bacteria; phylum Desulfobacterota; class Desulfuromonadia; order Desulfuromonadales; family BM103; genus JAFDBW01. The sequence goes on along the minus strand of JBFLJZ010000017.1, from coordinate 5,221 downwards.
GGTTCAGCGGCCAGGCGATCAACAGCATGACCAGTGCCATGCCGCTACTGACTCTGACCAGGAAGCGGACCAGAACCTGGCTGTCTTCAGGCACCTGCACCAGCGTCAGGTAGGCCTGCTGCAGGTTGCGCATTGGCCCGGCAAGCAGAAACAGGAAACCGCGAATCACGCCGAAGGCTGCCAGTGCCAGGGTCCCGTCGGGGAGGCGGCTGATGATGGCGTTGATCAGCAGCGGCACGGTCTGCTGCAGCCCCGATGAATAGGCCAGCGGCAGCCCGTAGCGCAGGATTTCGACAAAACTCCTCGTATCTTCCTCTGCTGCGGGAAGTCTGACCCGCCAGGCGAAGTAGGCGATGACCAGTGTCTCGGTGCCGACACAGCCGAGCAGGGCGAAGGCTGCAACGCGGGTCCCGGAAAACCACAGCTGGCCCAGCCAGAGATAGGCGAACAGCATGACAATCCGCACGGCCGTGGCAAACGAGACCAGGCCGGTGCGGCGGGCGCGGATCACCAGCCCCTGGAAAAGTCCACGCAGGCCGGTGATGAAAGGCAGAAAGACCAAGAAGGCGAGGGCATCACGAGCACCCTGTGCCACGGTGGGAGAGACGCCGAGGATGCGGTCCAGGACAAATGTGCCGACCGGGCTGAAGGCGAGCAGGGCGAGCAGGATCGATACCCAGATCGCGACCATGAGGATAAAGAGCGTCGTGCTGATCAGTGATTTGCGTCCGCGGACCATGGCAATCGTGATCGTGTGATTCTGGTAGGAGGGCGAGGCAACGAAGAGGTGCAGCACCATGGCTACGGAGAAGCTGGCGAGAATGGCCACGGCATCTTCCAGCCGCGCGAGTCCGGCGTTGATCACCGAGTGGGAGACGCTCATCAACTGGACGTTGAGCAACAGGGGAAAGAAGAAAAGGGCAACGTCCTTCTGGGTCAGGCGTTGATCGCTCAAGGTCAGCGCTCTTCGGGGAACATGGTCGGCAAGTCTGCGGTGGTGATGGCCGAGAAATCAGCCTGCAGGCCATCATCGTGGCCGAGCCCCCAGGCACAAAAACAGGATTTGATCCCTGCGGCGTGAGCGGCACGCAGATCGACATGATGGTCACCGAACAGCACGGTTTGCTGCGGAGCGCAATCCAGCCGCCTCAGGGCATGGTGAACCATGTCCGGGTGTGGTTTCCTCTGCAGCGCGCGCTCGGCTCCGATCACATCGGCAAAGAAAGGTGCCAATTGTAGGCGGTCAACGATCATCTCGGCGAGATGCTGAGGTTTGTTGGTGACCACGGCCATCGGCTTGTCACGATGCATTTCGAGAAATTCGAAGATGCCCGGATAGACGGTCGTTTCATCGGTCAGGTGTGCGGTATAAATTTCCAGAAAGCGCTGGCGGCGGTGTGTGCTGAACAGGTCTTCCGGTAACGCCCGTTGTAACAGCAGGCCGACTCCGTCGCCGACATAGGTGCGAACCTGGTCGCAGGACACATTGGCCAGGTCGAGCTCTTTGCGCAGCAGGTTGACGGCCCTGGTCAGGTCGGGTATCGAATCGACCAGGGTGCCGTCCAGGTCGAAAAGAAAGGTGTTAATCGACATAATGTAAACCGGAGGTTAGTGGCGCAATGCCAGAGATGAAGTCTTGCATGTCAGCCACCAAGGCACTAAGACACAAAAAAAATTAAAAGGTTTGAGTTTGGATAACAACCCAGCTTTGTGCCTTTGCGTCTTTGTGGCAATGAGTTGTTTACCTGGCACCGAAGATAGCGGTGCCGATACGAACCATGGTGGCACCTTCCTCAATCGCTGCTGCAAAGTCGTGGCTCATGCCCATGGACAGCTCTGCCATATTGACATTCGGCAAGCCCAGGGCTTCAACCTGCTGCGCAAGTTCTCTCAACTGGCGGAAATAAGGGCGAACAATTTCCGGATCCTCATGCCAGGGCGGCAGGGTCATCAGTCCCCTGATGCGAAGATGATTAAGCCTGGAGACCTGACTCACCAGCGCGACAAGCTCGTCTGCCGTCGTCCCGGACTTGGTTTCTTCTTCGCCGAGATTGACCTGAACGAGAATGTCTACGCTGGAGTTGAGCTTCCCCCATTGACGATCGATTTCCTTGGCCAGTGACAGCCGGTCAACCGAATGGATCATTGCCACCTTGCCGGCCAGATACTTGACCTTGTTACTTTGCAGGCCGCCGATGAAATGCCATTCTGCGGCAGATTCGACTGCGTCGATTTTGGCAACACACTCCTGCACGTAGCTTTCACCAAACAAGGTCTGCCCGGCAGCGATTGCGGCTTCAATATCCGTTGCCGGCTTTTTCTTTGACACCGCAACCAGAAGAACGTCTTCCGGTCTGCGGCCGCAGTTGATGCATGCAGAAGCGATCTGCTGACGAATCAAAGCGATGTTGGCGGCAATATCCAAGGCAATCACCCGGTAAAAAGTTCAATTGCGCCCAACTCTTCGAGTGCAGCTATGACTTCGCAGAGCGGCAGGCCGACGACATTGGTATAGCTGCCTTCGATCCTGGGAACCATGAACGAACCGATTCCCTGTATGGCGTAAGCGCCAGCCTTGTCGAAAGGTTCACCGGTAGCAATGTAACCTTCGATTTCACGGCTTGTCAATTCCTTGAAAAAGACCTTTGTCATGACAGCGGCGCTGATCGTGCGGCCGCTGACGCGGTCATGGACAGCGTAGCCGGAAACCACCCGGTGGTGGCGACCGGAGAGGCTGTTGAGCATGCCTCTGGCCGCTGCTGTATCGGCCGGCTTGCCGAGAATCGCACCGTCGAGCACGACGATGGTATCACTGCCGATAAACCAGCGGCCGGCGATCGTCGGTCGGCGGGCAACTTCGAGCGCCTTGTCACGACTGAGTCTGACCGTGTGGGCTTCGGCGGTCTCCCCGGCAAACAGCACTTCATCAGTGTCGCTGGGGATTACCTGAAAGCGAACTCCGACCTGTTCCAGCAATTCGCTGCGGCGCGGCGATGCCGACGCCAGGATTATTCCCTGCGGTTCTGCAGCTGGCATGAGATCTTCCGGTGGCGGGTTGGGCTGTCAGCCTCGTAACGCTGGTAGCGACTTCTCTTCGATCGATGGCTCAAACAGAACCAGTCGATTACGACCCATGGCCTTGGCCCGGTAAAGGGCCAGGTCGGCGGCATGAATCAATTCGTTCGAGGTGACACCGTCTGCAGGGAAAGAGGCGATGCCGAGACTGATGGTCAGCCGTCCTAGCGGCAGGTGGCTTTCACCGGGGAAACTTTCTGTTTCAATGGTCCTGCGGATACGCTCACCGACAAACACAGATTCTTTTTTACTGGTGCCCGGCAGGATGATACAGAATTCTTCACCACCATAACGGGCGACGACATCCATTTCACGTGCGGTACGCAGCAACAGGCTGGCCGCCTTGCAAAGGACCTTGTCGCCGGCGAGGTGACCGCAGATGTCGTTGTACATCTTGAAGTTGTCGAGGTCGGCGAGAATAACGCAGAAATTCTGGTTCTGACGTTCACCGCGGCTGAATTCTTCCTGCAGGCGTTTCTCCAGGAAACGTCGATTGTAGAGACCGGTCAAGGGGTCGGTGATCGATAGCTGCTCGAATTTTCCTGCTTTTTCCAATATTGCAGCGCGGTCGATCATCGGCACGGCATGACCGGTGAAGTTTTTCACCCGATCCAGGTCTTGCTCTGTGAAACTGCTGCCATTGGTTTTGTCAGCCAGGTTAAGGACGCCTATCATCCGTTCCTCTGAGACAAGCGGCAGGCTGATAAACGATTTGGTCTTGAAGCGTGGTCGATTCCTGTAGGCAACACGCTTGTCCCGTTCGATATCATTGACCACCATCGGAAACCCACTTTTGGCCACGTATCCGGCAATCCCCTCGCCAAAGGTAACGGTCATGGCTTTGGCCAGGGCCTTGTTCATGCCCTTGGCAGATTCGATTTTCAGGCTGCCGTCCGCTTCGTTGAGCAACATCAGTGAACCGCTCGATGCCCCGAGCAGTTCTGCCGACATCTCGAGAATCTGGTGATAGAGTTCTTCGCTGCTCGTGACCAGGGAGAGAGCACTGATCATTGAGACCAGGCGTGCCGAGAATTTCTGCTCCTGCTGATGGCTTGCCACGGTTTCGAGATTTTCCAGTCGGCTGGCCAGGGCGTTGACCAGAAGTTCAATCATGGCCTGGTCCCGGCTGTGCAAATCGAGATCGAGTATGACGATGATGCCAAGCCGGGACTCCCTGCCGGCGATGGGGAAAAGATGTGCGGCACGGGTTTCCAGCCCGTGGAATAATGTCGTTAACTCCTCGCCGGGCAGCACCTCGGGTTGGCAGGAAGACTTTTCCAGGTAATCGTCGAGGCGGCTATTGTCCAGCTGAAAGGAGTCAGGGGCAAGGCCCAGGGTCGAATGAACCGTCATGGCTTGCCCCGGCTTCTGCAGGACGATAATGACCCGGGGGAGGTTGAACAGGACAACCAGGGCCTCGCTGACGATGTCCATGGCATGGTCGACGTCGGTGCAGTCCGCCAGGTCGCGGTTCAATTGCTGCACCGCCTCCAGCCTTTGCGTGGTGTGGCTCAGGTTGAGTATATGTATCTGCTTGTCGAGAATCTGCGGCAGGATCTGGGGAATCTTTCTGATCGCCAGTTCCGCTTCGGAGGCACTGACAGGACGGGAATGATGTTTCGGGTTGACGATCGTCGAGACTGGTTCCTCAGCAGGTTGGGTCGGCGCAATGTGAGTGACACGCCCCTGGCGTTCGAAAGCGACACAGCCAATCAGGTAGTCCGGCAGGTTCTTGTGTTGCGGCAGCGGCATAACAAAACAGAGGAAGCCGTGCGCACAGGACCTGACCGATAATTGCTTTGCCGGCATCACCCTGGCCAGTTTCTCTTCCCATTTCTGGTAGCAGTCTGGTGTACAGGTGGTGCCGCCGTCCAGGGGCACGCAAATTTCACGAACTGCATCCATCAACCCCTTGCGGCCTTGTCGTTCAGAGTAAAAAGTCAGTTTGAACGGTGTCAACAACGGATTGCTGTGCAACATTTCGAGAAGATCGCGCGGGTCGACTAACTTTTCTGTTAAGCCTGTTGAGACCAACTCTTGCCCCCTCTTAGCAAAGACATGTCGCTAACGCTCGCGTTAGTCTGCATGTCATTATAAACCCTACCAGTTATTTGATTTTCTGGCAATCATGTTGATGAATTTCCGT
>JBFLJZ010000125.1:0-6630 GCA_040882925.1 Desulfuromonadales bacterium | reverse complement strand
TACTGTTTTCATCCTTTCCTGTTCTTTTGTATATTTGATCCAGCTCACGATTAACTGAATCGCTTAGATCACCTTTTACTTTTCCCTCCATAAAAAAAGATATTTTATGTTTTTTTGCAATGACTTCTGCTTCCTTAGTATTTAAAAAAGTCAAGACTTCAAAGTGCTTTACAAAGTTTTCTATGCCGATCAACGTGCTGTAAGGGTATTTATTCACGGCAAAAAATGGATTTTTTATCTTTTTGAAGTAATTTTTCAAGGAGTCAAAATCTTCTATAACATGTTTTTTCATTGACATATCACCGCTTTAATCCGAATGAAGTTATATCCAGGCACCCGTATAATCTTTTTCGAAAGACTGGTTTTGTCTTTGAAGAAAACGTGTCGAATGATCAAGATGTTTTAGAAAGTAATAAATACTTGAACTTATATTGCCTTATGTGTTTTTTAGGATTGCTGTAATCAGCCAAAGCTCTTGCTTAATTTGCAACGCAAAATCCAGTCTGCAAGCCACATAGCATCGAGCTCTGTTGATTTGCTTTTTCTCGTTTAGAATGGACCTTGTTTCGGGCAGGGGGCCAGAGGTTCAACGATAACATGTTGTAAAATGCCAGGTTTTGCAATTTTCACGGCATCCGTTCCTGTCCATCCGAAGCGGTTTGAACGACTTTTGAACGTGATTAATCTTTCCTGATCGTATCCAATGTAATGCAATGGAAACCACCGCCGAATAACCTTCTGTGCCTGAGCTGAACGGGTACAGGGGTAAATCCGTTGTCTTCAAGAAGCCGGATTAACGGGGTGTAATTACTGCTCACCATGACCTTTTTCGAGTCTATAGATAAAACGTTCATATCAATGTACTTACTTGCCAACAAGGTTTGTTGTTCTTCAGGTTCAGGGGCAATAAGCCTGTCCCATTTTTTTAGAAAATCAGGCAGATGTTCCTTTTTGAACTTACGTGGGTTGACCAGCAAGACTCCCTCCCTCAAAGGCAACATGGTTGAGTCTATGTGGTTATCGACCATCCTGACAATATGGACATTATGGTCTTTCAAATGCCTTTTGAGCCATTGCGCCCCCAGCAGATGATTTTCATTCGAACAGTTGATAACGAGATCGTTGTTAAATCTTAAACATTGAGCACCATCGAACAGGATTTCGTAACCAATATCAAAATGATTGGGCTGCTTTTCATAATGAACGCCTTTTTTAAGCTGATAGGATATATCAAATGAATTATCCGTCAGCATGGGTTTAGGGACCTGAGTCCACCTCGCACCTTGCTTGAAATAACCCATGAAGATTTCTTTGAGAAGGTCATTCTCGAAAAACCTGCTTCTGATTTGAGGTGGGGTTTCTATGATTTCATCACCAACTATAATAGCCTGGTCTCTGATATTCAATGCAGGAACACAACCACTCTCCCAGTAAGGGGTTTTAAAGCGGTGTATCTTGTCTAACCGCTTAGGTCTTTTAACTGTTACAGATTCTTCTTCAAGTGTGCGGACCATTTCCGCGAGGTCCTCTTCGTGTTCATCAATATATTGTTTCTTGATTTCCCCTTTCCAGTTTTTGCCCTTTTGGCTGTAAACGTCATTGCCAAAGAGGTCACTCGTTAAGCTGTCATGAAAAAACAGCTTGAAGGACAACTCCAGCCCGGGTAAATTTGACAGGAAAGTGTTGCCGACAATGACTTCTTTTAATGTCCCCCATTCATTACTGCTGTTTACCATAAGTTCTCCGTCTTGATCGATTTCCAAAACTCCACGGCCACGTCTGTTATAGATGCAACGCGGCCGAAGAATACGCGTCTAGCTCAATTAACCAATGTCAGTTGATTGTTGTGCGCAGGTCTCAGCGATCTTTGAAAGGCAAAAGTTGTTATGACCAACTTTAATTTTCAAAATTTGGCATCATATTTTGCTGCTATGCTTACTACAACTTCAATGAATAATAACAGGCCACGCAGAAAACATGGCTAAAGATTTATTTTGAACTCGATATGCCGGTTTCAACCAAGCAGCTTTTGGCTTTCTCGACAAGCCCACTTATACAACCACCAGCTCCCCAGTACAGCAACGGGAAACCAGAGAAAAGAGTAGACAAGCGGAAAATCAGTCAAGACCAGGAGCATCATAATCAAAAAAATAGGCGCAATCACGACCAGGAAAATAAAAACACTGTACATCCATATTTTTTCAGCCATCTTCTATCCTTTCGACATCCAGAATGACGCTATACTTAGAAAGATATCACGCTCTATTTCTGCCTGTCCAATCCAATCCATCATGACTTCGCCCAATGTTATTGCCAAAAGCTGACAGACAAAGCTTGAACGACATGATGTTGGCCATGGAGGGATAATCATCTGGCTTTTTTCTGGATTTAACAGCCCGACAAATCATCAAATACCTTTTGTCTGTAGGATGCATGTCGCGATCAATGCATGAACCCTATCAGTTGAAAGAGACCATGTCACATTCCCACCATAAAAAATCCGCACAAAAAAACCGGAAGCGTTTTCCGTCTTCCGGTCTGTTTTCCGAACAAGGTTGCGGACCTTTACTCCCACTCGATGGTTGCCGGCGGTTTGCTGGAAATATCGTAGGTGACCCGGTTCACGCCACGCACTTCGTTGATAATACGATTGCTGATGCGGGCCAGGTCGGAGTAAGGCATCGGGTACCAGCCGGCGGTCATGAAATCCTTGGTTTCCACAGCGCGCAAGGCAATGACGTATTCGTAGGTGCGGCCATCGCCCATGACACCGACGCTTTTTACCGGCAGGAACACGGCGAAAGCCTGGCTGATTTTATCATAATGACCGGTCTGGTAGAGTTCATCGATATAGATCGCATCGGCCTGGCGGAGGATGTCGCAGTATTCCTTCTTGATTTCACCGAGGATGCGGACACCGAGACCGGGGCCGGGAAAGGGGTGACGCCAGACCATGCGATGCGGCAGACCGAGTTCCTCACCGATCGCCCGCACCTCGTCCTTGAACAATTCGCGCAGCGGCTCCAGCAACTTGAGCGTCATGTAGTCGGGCAGGCCGCCGACGTTGTGGTGACTCTTGATATTATGCGCCTTGCCGGTCTTGGCCCCTGCTGACTCGATGACATCGGGATAAATGGTCCCCTGTGCCAGCCATTTGGCATTGGCCAGCTTTTTCGATTCCTCCTCGAAGATATCAACGAACAGGTTGCCGATGATCTTGCGCTTCTGCTCCGGATCGGTTTCGCCCGCCAGTTTCTTCAGGAACCGGCCTTCGGCATCGACACGGAGGACCCTGACGCCAAGGTTCCTGGCGAAAGTGGCCATCACCTGATCGCCCTCACCGAGGCGCAAAAGGCCGTTGTCGACGAAGACACAGGTCAGCTGGTCGCCGATGGCACGATGGATCAATGCCGCGGCCACCGATGAGTCGACACCGCCGGAGAGCCCGAGGATGACGTCTTGTGTGCCGACCTGGGCGCGGATACGGGCAACGGCGTCTTCAATGATGTGGCCGGGCGTCCATTGTCCGGCACAACCACAGATCTTGCGAACAAAAGTATCAATCAAAAGTTCGCCGCGAGGCGTATGGTTGACTTCGGGATGGAACTGTACCCCGTACAGGTTGCGCGCAATATTCTGGATACCGCACACCGGGGCATTATCGGTCTCGGCAATTTCCTCAAAGCCTTCGGGCACGAGTGCGACATGATCGCCGTGGCTCATCCACACCGGGCTGTGTCCATCGATAAAAAAACTGTCGAACAGCGGCCCGGGAACACCCTTGGCCAGCAGGTCCGCATGGCCATATTCGCGCTTGCCTGCCGGCACCACCTTGCCGCCGAAGTGCTGACACATCAGCTGCATACCATAACAGATCCCCAGCACCGGGACACCGAGCTCAAAGAGTTCTTCCTCGATCGCCGGTGCGCCCTGGTCATACACCGATTTCGGGCCGCCTGAAAGGATGATTCCCTTGGCATTGAACTCTTTGATCTCAGCCAGGCTCAGATCATAAGGATGCAACTCGCAGTAGACATGCGCTTCGCGAACCCGACGGGCAATCAGCTGGGTGTATTGCGAGCCGAAATCGAGGATCAATATTTTTTCAGAATGTATATCCATGTGAATCGGGGGCTGCGGGTCGGGGGCTGGTTAAAGATTTTGCATCTTCCAGCCCCCAGCCTCCAGTCCCCAGCCTCCGCCTCTAACTGGGTTTTTCGATCCGGTAATTCGGTGCTTCGTGGGTGATATTGACGTCGTGAACATGCGATTCGCGCAGGCCTGCGTTGGTGATCCTCATGAACTTGCCGTTATCCTGCAGTTCCTTGATCGTATGGCAGCCGGTATAGCCCATACCGGAACGCAGACCGCCCATCAACTGATGAATGTTTGCCGAGAGCGGGCCGCGATAAGGAACGCGTCCTTCGATCCCTTCCGGAACGAGTTTGACGTCAATTTCATCGCTCTGGAAATAGCGGTCCCTGCTGCCCTGTTTCATGGCACCGATACTGCCCATACCGCGGTAGGACTTATAGGTCCGGCCCTGATACAGGATCGTTTCTCCTGGCGACTCGTCGGTCCCGGCGAAGAGAGAACCGATCATGATCGTATCGGCACCGGCTGCGATCGCCTTCGGCAGTTCACCGGAGTACTTGATGCCGCCGTCGGCGATCAAGGGGACCCCGAGTTTGCGAGTGACCTGCGAGACATCGGAGATTGCCGTGATCTGGGGCACACCGACACCGGCAACCACACGGGTCGTACAGATCGAACCCGGCCCTATACCGACTTTCACCGCGTCAACCCCGGCCTTGATCAGCGTCTCCGCGGCATTGGCGGTGGCAATATTCCCTGCAATCAGAGAGAGTTCAGGGTAAGTTTTGCGGATATCTTTCACGGTATCAATAACCGCTTGTGAATGACCGTGTGCGGTATCAACGATGATTGCGTCAACACCGGATTTGACCAGCAACTCAAGGCGCTCTTCACGATCGTCACCGACACCGAGCGCGGCACCGACCCGGAGACGGCCGATATCGTCCTTGCAGGCGTTCGGGTACTTGCGGACCTTTTCGATATCCTTGATCGTGATCAAACCTTTGAGAGCGAAGCTGTCGTCGACGACCAGGAGCTTCTCTATGCGATGCTCATGAAGATGCTTCTTGGCCTCATCAAGCGTTGTTCCCGGTGGTACTGTGACCAGCTTGTCCTTGGTCATGACACTTGCAATCGGCTGGTCCAACTGTGTTTCAAAACGCAGGTCACGGTTGGTCAGGATACCGACAAGCAGCCCGTTTTTGGTAATCGGGACACCCGAGATCCGGTATTTCTGCATCAACTCCAGCGCTTCAAAGATTTTCTGGTCAGGATCCATGGTGATCGGATCAACGATCATGCCGCTCTCTGACTTCTTGACCTGGTCAACTTCCAGAGCCTGTTCGGCCGGCGTCATGTTCTTGTGGACAATCCCGATGCCCCCCTCACGCGCCATGCAGATTGCGGTTCGCGCTTCGGTCACCGTATCCATCGCCGCTGAAAGAAGCGGGATGTTCAATTTTATTCGGGTCGTCAGGTCGGTGGTCAGGTCGACGTCACGCGGGAGGGCTTTTGAATGGGCTGGGAGCAACAGAACATCATCGAAGGTCAAGCCTTCGCGAATCTCGAAATCGAGCATCGCCGATACCTCCATCAGGGAGCAAGGAGTGAAATATTTAATCGCTGAATTTATGCTAGCGCAGAAGGCGAGTCAAGGATATTCGTTTGTAGCCAAGAGTGCAGATTGAAGACAGGGACAAGAAGAATTTCCGTCCCTTACGAGAGCCCAGGCTCCAACGGCCAGCCTCTGCCTTTAATACCAGACTTCCTGCAGGCATAAGCCGTGGGCAGGAGCGGTTTGTCCGCACAGCATTCCATCCGCACCGGCAACCAGTTTCGCCACGTCCTCGACGAGACGCCGACCCATTCCGACGTCGACCAGAGTGCCGACAAGCATGCGCACCATGTTTTTCAGGAAACCGGACCCCCTGACATCGATATGGATAAACCCGTTGTCAGTCGAGATGTCAATACTGAAAATTTCCCGGACCGTCGTTTTGGCCGCACAGCCCGATGAACGGAAGGAACTGAAATCGTGTTCGCCGACCAGTGCCTCGGCTGCGGCACGCATCAGGTCAAGATCGAGACTGCCGCGCAGAAACCAGGCGGAGCGCGCAGCGAGTGGCGAGCGCACTTGATGCTGGTAGATCGTATAGCGATACCATTTGCCCCGGGCCGAGAACCGGGCATGGAAATCTGTCGGCATTTCGCGCACCGTTCTGACGGCAATATCCTCGGGGAGCAATGCATTGACGCCCTCTCGAAAAGCCTTGAGAGGCAAATTTGCTTCGGTCTGAAAATGTGCCGCCATGCCGCGGGCATGGACTCCCGCGTCGGTTCTTCCTGACGAGTGAACGCGCACCTCGTGACCGAGAACCTCGGCCAGGGCCTGCTCGACCACTTCCTGAACGGCCAGGCCATTGGGCTGCACCTGCCAGCCGGCATAGGCGGTCCCGTCATATTCAAGGATCAGAAGGATTGTGCGCATGATTTACCCGGCCAACCAGTGACAAACAATCACCAGCAACATGGTGG
>JBFLJZ010000016.1:0-2851 GCA_040882925.1 Desulfuromonadales bacterium | reverse complement strand
CTTTGCCGAATTCATGTTTGCGCATGATCGCCAGTGCCTGTTCGGCTGCATCCGGTGCTACGAAAGCCAGCAGTTTCCCTTCGTTGGCGACGAAAAGCGGATCGAGGCCGAGTATGGCGCAGGCCCCGGCAACGGCCGGATTCACCGGTAAGGAGTTTTCCTGCAGGGTGATCTCCACTTCAGATTGCATGGCAATTTCCTTCAGTGTCGTGGCGATGCCGCCGCGGGTCGGGTCGCGCAATGCATGCAATCGGCAGCCCACTCCGCTGATCAGCTCTTCAACGAGGCTGTTCAGCGGTGCGCAGTCCGAGGTGATGTCACTTGTCAAGGCCAAACCTTCGCGGTGGGCCATGACTGCCATGCCGTGATCGCCGATCGTGCCGTTGATCAGAACCTTGTCACCGATCTGCGCGTTGCTGCCGGAAATCTCCAGGTCATGCAGCAAAATCCCAATGCCCGATGTGTTGACAAAGATTCTGTCCGCCTTGTTGCGCGGCACGACCTTGGTATCACCGGTCATGATCCTGACACCGACCTTTTGTGCCGCGGCACTCATGTCCTCAAGGATGGTCCGCAAGGTGTTTACAGCAAGTCCCTCTTCAAGGATCAGGCCGACACTGATAGCGATCGGCATTGCTCCGGTCATCGCCAGATCGTTGATCGTACCGTAAATCGCCAAAGAGCCAATGCTGCCGTCGGGGAAAAAGATCGGGTCGACGACATAAGAGTCGGTGGTGAAAGCAAGGCGGCCCTGCTGCCGGGCCAGGATGGCGGCATCGTTCTGATCGCGCGGCTCGGTGCCGGAGAGGATCGGCACAATCAGGTCGTCGAGAAGCTCATGGCTGAGTTTGCCGCCGCTGCCGTGCCCGAGCAGAATAATCTCTGATTTCATAGCAACTCCGGGACGAGATGCAGGGGCTGGAGGCTGGGGGCTGGGGGTTGGTCCAAGGTCATTGCTAACACCCAGCCCCCAGCCCCTGGCCACCGTACTTATACTCGGCCGCACAGGCTCCTTCACTGGAGACCATGCAGGCGCCAACCGGCTCTTCGGGAGTACAGGTCGTGCGAAACAACGGGCAATCGGCTGGCCGGAGTTTGCCCTTGAGAATTTCGCCGCACAAACATCCCGGGTGTTCAACGACAGGCTCGATCTCAACCGGCAGGGCACGGGCCGCGTCAAAACGGGTGTAAGTATCTCGCAGCCGCAGGCCGCTGCCAGGGATGTTGCCAATCCCCCGCCACCGTGCATCACAGGATTCGAACACCCGGCAAAGGATCGCCCGGGCTTTCTGATTGCCTTCAGCCTTGACCACGCGGCGATACTGGTTTTCGACTCGTGCTTCACCGGCAACAACCTGTTTGACCAGCATCAGAACACCTTGCAAAATGTCCAATGGTTCGAAACCGGTGATTACGCATGGCACCCGGAACCTGTCGACCAGAGGCTGGTAGGCCTTGGCGCCGATAATTGCAGAGACATGGGCCGGGCAGAGATAACCGTCGACCTGGAGGTCCGGGTCTCCGGCAAGAGCTGCCATCGGCGCAGGCATGGTCTTGTGTGCACACAAGACAAAAAAGTTATGCAAATTCTTATTTGCCGCGGTCAGGATGGCGCCGGCGATTGTCGGTGCCGTGGTTTCGAAGCCGACGCCGAGGAAGACAACCGTGCTTGCGGGGTTGTCCTCGGCGAGAGTTACGGCGTCAAGAGCTGAATAGACGATTTTGATAGTCGCTCCCCTGGCCTGTTCGTGGAGCAAACTGGAAGACGAACCGGGAACGCGGACCATATCGCCGAAGGTGGCGATGATCGTGGCCTCACGCCTTGCCAGGGCCACGGCATGATCGACATAGTCGACCGGGGTGACGCACACCGGGCAACCGGGACCCGAGACCAACCGGACCTGCTCGGGGAGCAGAGAGCGGATGCCATGCTGGTAGACCGACATGGTGTGGGTGCCGCAGACTTCCATCAGAGTCACGGCCCGATCGAGGCCCTTGCCCGCTTCGCGGATCGCCTGCAACTGCGCACAGGCCAGTTCCGGGTCGCGGTACTCGTTTTGATGCCTCATTCCGGAACCAGGCCCTGATCGAGAGCTTCACGCAGCGCCCGCAGTGTCAGCCGGGCTTCCTCCTCATCGATTCTTTCAATGGCGAAGCCGGCATGAATCAGGACGAAGTCGCCAATTGCGACATCGTCAATCATCATCAGGCTGGCTTCGCGCTGTACGCCATCGATTTCACAGATCGCCATGTCGTTTTCTATGGTTTTGACCTGCATCGGCACACCCAGGCACATTCGCTTGCTCCGTTGTCGCTCGCTCACGGTCCGCGAAGTGCGAAGCGCGAGGCGCGGGAAAAGTCTAATTGCGTTTTCGATTGGCCTCCTGGACCAGCCAATCATACCACTGCTGCATTCCTGCACCGCTATGGCAGGACATTTCGATGATTTGTATCTGCGGGTTGACCTGCCGAGCGAAGGCTTTGCACTGTTCGAGATCGAAATCGAGATGCGGTAGTAAGTCAATCTTGTTGATCAGCATCAGTTCGGCGGCCTGGAACATCAGCGGGTACTTGAGAGGCTTGTCTTCGCCTTCGGTGATCGAGAGGACTGCGACCTTGTGGTCTTCGCCGAGATCGAACGACGCCGGGCAGACCAGGTTGCCGACGTTTTCAATCATCAGGATATCCGTCTCGACAAGGTTAAAACTTTCGATACCGTGACCGACCATGTGGGCATCGAGGTGACAGCCGGCACCGGTATTGATCTGCTTGACCGGTACGCCTGTCGCGGCAATGCGATCAGCGTCGTTGGCGGTTTGCTGGTCACCCTCGAGAACGGAGAAATTAAGTT
>JBFLJZ010000124.1:0-5807 GCA_040882925.1 Desulfuromonadales bacterium | reverse complement strand
AGGAAAGCGGGCTGCTGGTTGGCCACGAACTGGATATCTACCGCAAGCGTGAAGCGACTGAGCAGGTTGACAAGGACAAGGTGCTGATTCTGCCCGACATCGACCTCGGCGACGCCATTGTTCTCGAGGTCCGCAGTGGCTTTGCCGAAGCGCTGATTACCCGCACGACCAACCTGCCGGTCTACCGCGGCGACCAGGTCAGGACAAAAACCAGGTAGATTGCGGGAGATCCGCCCGGTGCTTGATTTTTCGGGATGGGCTGATATCAGCCCATCCCTTTTTATGCAATGGACAGATTATTGATGGAGGGACACTATGCAACACCTGGTGCCATGGCTGCGCCTGCAGCTTACGCCCGGTCTGGGCCGCGTCGGCATGATCCGCCTGATCGAACGTTTCAAGACTCCCGAACAAGCTATTCATAACGCCGGCGATTGGCATCTGGCCGGACTGCGTAACGGCCTGGCGCGGGCGATCCCCGCATCGACAGACAGCAACGTTCATAATGCCTGCGAGCGACTCAACAAGCTGCAGGGTCGCCTGCTCACCATCTGGGACGCAGACTACCCGCACAGGCTCAGACAGATCAGTGATCCACCGGCACTTCTCTACTGCTGCGGCGAACTTTTGCCAGCGCCGGCACTCGCCATTGTCGGTACTCGTCATCCGACAGACTTCGGCAGGTTTTTTACCAGAAAACTGGCCGGAGAAATAGCGGCTGCAGGCATCGTCATTGTCAGCGGCATGGCCCGTGGCATAGATTCCGCTGCACACTTTGGAGCACTGGATGCCGCCGGCAAAACCGTGGCTGTTTTGGGATGCGGCATCGATCGTATCTACCCCCCGGAAAATACCGGGCTCTACAGGCAAATAGTCGATAATGGTGCTTTGTTGTCCGAATACCCTCCCGGCAGCGACCCTCTGCCAGGGCACTTCCCCGGCCGCAACCGGATTATCAGTGCACTCAGCCTGGGCACCCTGGTGATCGAAGCCTGCCGCGACAGCGGGTCATTGATTACTGCCGAATTTGCTCTCGAACAGGGACGTGACGTCATGGCAGTTCCCGGTGGCGTCGACCGCCCAACCAGCTATGGGCCGAATCTGCTGATCAAACAGGGTGCTCACCCGATCACCGAGGCCGAAGAAGTCATCCAGATTCTCGGTCTCTCGGGGTGCCAGGCAGGCTGCAAGGCCGACTTAAAAACTGACGTCATCGGCCCGCCCGAACCGGCCGAAAGAGTTCTCGCCGCCCTCGGTCTAACTCCCCGCCACAGCGATGAACTCACCTTGGAAAGTGGGTTGACACCCAGTGAGCTTTCCGTTATTTTACTGCACCTAGAACTGCAGGGGTACGCAGAAAAGTTGCCAGGCGGACGGTACGTCCGCTGTCGCCGGGCGCTTCAACCCTAAAGAGCAACGGAGACTTCTTGAGAGAACGAGTCCTGGCGATTGTCAGTTTTATCGCTCAATATTTCCTCGACGACCAAGACATGATGACAGAAAGCGATCTCGTTGAAGAATTGCTCGCAGTCGGCTTCGAGGCGGACGAGATCGACGCGGCCTTCTGCTGGATGGAGAGCCAGACGATCTCTTCACCTGCCGGGAGCGACATGACTTTGGGCGACTTGCCTGTCACTCACAGAGTCTTCTCTGCCGAAGAAAGCAGGGTCCTTTCAGGTGACGCGCGCGGTTTCCTGACCCGCCTGCGCAGCATGGGCATACTCGACGCCGAGGTCCAGGAAGAAGTGATCGCCAAGGCTTTGCAGGTTGCCGAAGACGAAATCTCTCTCAAAGAGATCAAAACGATTACTGTCCTGGCGATGTTTGCCAACTCTCACAATGAATGGCGCCGCGAATACGATTGCCTGCTGGAAGATGACTGGCCGCGGTTGCTGAACTGAAGAGCTCCAGGCTGCGGGAAAACCTGCGGCCTTTTTCATTTCTCGCGAAAGTGACTTGAACAGGACTTATGGCTAATTCCCTGGTTATCGTTGAATCGCCTGCCAAGGCCAAAACCATCGAAAAATTTCTCGGCAAGGGCTACCAGGTCCTGGCCTCCTACGGACACGTTCGCGACCTGCCGAGCAAGGATGGCTCGGTCGATGTTGAAAACGATTTCCTGCCAAAGTACATCGTCTCGGCAAAAGCGAAAAAACAGCTTAGTCTGCTGAAGAAAGCCCTCAAAGGCGTCGATGACCTAGTGCTCGCAACTGACCCCGACCGAGAGGGCGAGGCGATTGCCTGGCACCTGCTGGAGGCCCTCGGCGTCGACGAAAAAGGCGACTCTCCCAAGGTCAGCAGAGTCGTGTTCCACGAAATCACCAAGACCGCAATTGCCGATGCCATGGCCAGACCGCGCAAGATCTCAACGGAACTGGTCGATGCCCAGCAGGCAAGGCGAATCCTCGACTATCTGGTCGGATTCAACCTCTCACCGGTGCTCTGGCGGAAGATACCCGGCAGCCGTTCGGCCGGCCGCGTACAGTCGGTGGCGCTGCGCCTGATCTGTGAACGTGAAGCGGAGATCGAAGCCTTCAATGCCCGCGAGTACTGGACAATCGAAGCGATCATGGCCAACGCTGACGGGGCATCCTTCGCCGCCCGCCTGCAGGCTGTTGACGGCAAGAAGATCGCCAATAGCGCCAAGCAGCTTGACACCAAAAGTTTTCAGGTCATCCCTGACCAAGCAACTGCCGCGCAGCTGGTTGAAGAGATCAAGCCGCTTCCCCTGCATGTGTCGGCAGTCAGCCGCAGCGAGAAGAAACGTCGTCCGGCAGCACCCTTTACGACCAGCACCCTGCAGCAGGAGGCGAACCGCAAACTCGGCATGTCTGCACGCAAAACGATGTCGCTGGCCCAGAAGCTCTACGAAGGGGTTGACATTGGTGACGGGCCGGTCGGCCTGATTACCTACATGCGCACCGACTCGGTCACGCTCTCCAGCACCGCGATCGATGAAGCACGCCAGGTTATTGCAGAGCGATTCGGCAAGGATTACGTCCCGGCCAAACCTCGAGTCTACAAAAGCAAGGCGAAGAACGCTCAAGAAGCCCATGAAGCGATCCGGCCCACCAGCCTTGGCCGTCATCCGGATATGCTGAAAAACTTCCTCGACCGGGATGAAATGCGCCTCTACAAAATGGTCTGGGAAAGGACTATTGCCGCCCAGATGGCCGACGCCATTCTTGATGCGACCACGGTCGACATCCTCGCCGGCGATAAACACCAGTTCCGCGCGTCGGGCCAGGTGGTGCGCTTCGCCGGCTTCATGAAGGTCTATATAGAAGGCAAGGACACAGAAAGCGAAGAAGCCGAAGGGACGCTACCGCAGCTCAACGAGCAGGACAGGCTCTCGCTTAATGAGCTCAAGGCGGAAGAGCATACCACGCAGCCACCGCCCCGCTACACTGAAGCATCGCTGGTCAAGACCCTCGAGGAGAACGGCATCGGCCGCCCGTCGACCTATGCGGCGACCATGAACACCCTGGTGGAACGCAAGTATGTCCGTCTGGTCAAGCGCACCTTCTTCCCGGAAGACCTTGGTCGGGAAGTCATCCGGTTCCTGATGCAGTTCTTCGACAAGTATGTCGACTACAAGTTTACTGCGCACATGGAAGATGACCTGGATGCCATCTCCCTCGGCAAACGGGAATGGCAGACTTTTCTGAAAACCTTCTGGGCACCTTTCAAAGAAGAAGTGGAAAGTGTCAAAGAAAAAAAATTCGTCGGTGAACCGCTCGACGAAAAATGCCCCGAATGCCAGAGTCAGCTATCGAAAAAATTCGGTCGCAACGGGTATTTCATCGCCTGTGACGGTTATCCGGAGTGCAAGTACACCCGGCCGATCAATGGCGAGAACAAGGCTGAGCCGGTGTATTCCGATGAGAGTTGTGAAAAATGCGGCGCCAAAATGCTCTTCAAGGAGGGCCGCTACGGCAAGTATCTGGCCTGTTCAGGCTACCCGGAATGCCGGAACAACCAGCCTCTGGTCAAACCGAAGTCACTCGACATCACCTGCCCGAGCTGCGAAGAAGGCGAAATCATGGAGAAGAAGAGCCGCTACGGCAAGATCTTCTACTCATGCAACCGCTATCCGAAATGCAAATATGCCCTGTGGGACAAACCCTTTGCCGAGCCCTGTCCGAAATGCGCTTTCCCGATTGTCGTCGAAAAGACCACCAAGCGAGCCGGCACCGTGCGCAAGTGTCCGCAAGAGGAATGTGATTACCAGGTGACCCTGGTGGAGCCGGAGCAGAAAGCACCGGCGAAGAAGCCTGCCGCAAAGAGGACCGCGAAAAAGAAAGCCTGATCAAGGCTCGACATAGACGAATGCAACGGCCGGGCAAATTGCCCGGCCGTTGTTGTCATGTTCCTGTATACTTGAAGACGAAACGGATGATCAATCAATATGACGACACCGGTTATCATCATTGGCGCCGGCCTGGCCGGCACTGAAGCCGCCTGGCAGGTTGCCCGGAGAGGCGTTCCGGTAGAACTTTTCGAGATGCGTCCCGAGCGCATGACGCCAGCCCACAGTAGTGGTCAGCTGGGCGAACTGGTCTGTTCCAACAGCTTGCGCGGCACCGGCATGCACAACGCGGTCGGTTTGCTGAAAGAAGAGTTGCGTCGGTGCAACAGCCTTTTCATCGAAGCCGCTGACACACACGCGGTCCCGGCCGGGGGCGCCCTGGCCGTCGATCGACAGGGTTTTGCCGGGCACCTGACCCGGGCGGTTGAGGAACACCCGCTGATCAGCCTGCACCGACAGGAAGTCACTGGAATACCCGAGGACCGGCTGGTCATCATCGCCAGCGGTCCCCTGACATCCAATTCTCTCGCGGCAAAAATCGCTCCACTCACCGGCCAGGAGCATCTCTACTTCTACGATGCAATCGCCCCGATCATCGAAGCAGACTCGATCGATTACGACCTGGTTTATGCTGCCTCCCGCTACAATCGCGGTGGCGCAGATTATCTCAATTGTCCGTTCGAAAAAGAGCAGTACCTGGCCTTTGTTGAAGCTCTCTGCAAGGCTGATAAGGTCAAGCCTCACGCCTTTGAGAAAGTCGTCCATTTCGAAGGCTGCATGCCGATCGAGGTTTTGGCTGAACGAGGCGAGAAGACTCTGGCTTTCGGTCCGATGAAACCGGTCGGACTGCCAAACCCGCGAACCGGCCACGAGCCTTATGCCGTTGTACAACTGCGCCAGGACGACCGTCACGCCAACTTCTACAACCTGGTCGGCTTTCAAACCAAACTGACCTACCCGGAACAACGACGCATCTTCCGCACCATTCCCGGCCTGGGAAATGCGAGTTTCGCGCGCCTGGGCAGTATGCACCGCAACACGTACATCAATGCCCCCGCCATTCTGAATCAATTTTTACAGCTCAAGAGCAGACCGGACATCCTCTTTGCCGGACAAATTACCGGCATCGAAGGTTATGTCGAATCCGCCGCCAGCGGCTATCTGGCCGGCCTGATTGCTGTGGCTCTCTTTAACAAAACGGTTTTCCAGCCACCCCCATCGACCACAGCACTGGGTGCATTGCTCAGCTACCCGGCGACAGCCTCCGCAGAGAGCTACCAGCCGATGAACATCACTTACGGACTTTTTCCCCCACTCGAGCAGCGCATACGCAAACGTCGTGATCGCCGAAAGGCGTTGGCAGACCGCGCGCTGCAGGACCTTGAAGTCTGGCGCGGCGGAACGGAAATTCATCAACATGATTGCCAGAAAATCAAATAACTGGTAGGGTTTATAATGACATGCAGACTAACGCGAGCGTTAGCGACATGTCTTTGCT
>JBFLJZ010000123.1:0-5080 GCA_040882925.1 Desulfuromonadales bacterium | reverse complement strand
TGGTCGCCTCAGCGGATGTCATCTCGGTCCACACCCCCCTGAATGACGAAACCCGCGATCTGGTGACCGCAGAGCACTTCGCCGGCATGAAAGACGGCGTTTTGATCGTCAACTGTGCCCGGGGTGGTATCATCAGTGAGACAGCGATGCTCGAGGCGCTCGAGGATGGCAGGGTGGCCGGGGCGGCCTTCGATGTCTGGAGCGAGGAGCCGCCCGATGATGCAATGCTGAAAAAGCTGATTGCCCATCCACGCATGGTGGTCACACCGCATCTCGGCGCCAACACTTTCGAGGCGCAAACCAATGTGGCGGTTGATGTCAGCCGTGAAATCCTCAACCTGCTGGATGGCAAGCCGGTGGAGAATGCCGTGAACATTGCCCGTTTCGACCCGGACCTGATGGCCCAGATGCGCCCCTTCATGGCGCTCGCTGAGGTATTGGGCGATTTTATCTCGCAGCTGGCCCCGGAGAACCCCGGCAAGGTGTCTTTCAGCTATACCGGTAAACTCGCCGCCTACGACTGTATGCCGATAACGGTCGCCGGTCTTGCCGCGCTGCTGAACCGCTGTACCGACCAGGAGGTCAATATAGTCAACGCCAACCTGGTGGCGGAACGTCGTGGTTTGGTTGTCGAGCAGAGCAGGTCGACCGAGTCGGAATTTTTCTCGAACCTGATTACGTTGAGCCTGGAGACGCCGCAGGGCAAGCGCACGATTGCCGGGACCCTTTTCGAGGGAACGCCGAAGATCGTCAGAATGCGCGATTTCGACACCGATTTTACGCCCGAGGAACATATGCTGGTGATGACCTATGCAGACCGCCCCGGCCTGATCGGCAGAATCGGCACGATCCTGGGCGAGGCCGAAGTCAATATAGGCGCCATGAACCTCGGCCGCCGCGGCAAGGGGGGCGAGGCAATGCTGGTTCTTTCCGTCGATTCACCGGTCGATGAAGCGATTGTCGCCAGGCTGAATGAAGCGGTCGGGGCCCGGTTTGTCAAGGCGGTGCATTTGCAGCTGTGATGCGCAGCACGAGAGGCTTGATATAGAAGCTTAACAGCCTGCAGAGGTGTGGGGTATTGATCCACACCTTGCAGGTTGCTGAAAAAGTTCATTCCGATAGAGAGGGCAATAGATGGTTAATCTGTTGCCCTTCATTTACTCAAAATTCAGATCCGTTCGGCTCACTCGATAAAGAGCGGCTTGCTGCATGCCGGTATCAACCCACGCTCCTCCGCCCTGCCCAGCAAGGTCTTTACAGCAGCAACGCCCTGCTCACCGAGGTCCAGCGTGAAGTCGTTGACGTAGAGGTCGATGTGAGCATCGATCACCTGGTCATCCAGCTCCTGGGCGTGGTCCCTGATGTAGCCCCTCGGCTCGGAGGCATGCTCCCGGGCATATTCGAGGCTTGCCCTGATCGCCTCATCGACGGCCCGGATCGTCTCGCTGCCGAGATCCCTGCGGGCCAGGATGCCGCCGAGCGGGATCGGCAGGCCGGTGTCGCTCTCCCACCAGGCGCCCAGGTCAAGGATTTCGTGAAAGCCTGATTCCCGGTAGGTAAAGCGTGATTCGTGGATGATCACCCCGGCGTCTGCCTCGCCGCGGTTGAGTGACGGCATGATCTGGTCGAACGGCACCACCAGCAGATTGTCGAACCCGGTCCCGTAAAGCTGCAGCAGCAGGTTGGCTGTGGTCAGCTTGCCCGGGACCGCAATCCGCTTGCCGTGCAGGGCTTGCATTGACGTTTCCTCTGGCGCTATGACCAGCGGCCCGCAACCGCGACCGAGGGCGCCGCCGCTGTGCAGCAGGACATAGCGGTCACGCAGATGGCCGAGGGCATGATAGGAAATTTTCGTCAGGTCGAGTTGTCCATCGATTGCCAGCTGATTGAGGGTCTCGACGTCTGCCAGCTGCTCGGCGACAGAAAAACCGGGCGTGGCGATCCTGCCATGCGTGAGGGCGTAAAAAATGAAGGTGTCGTTGGGGCATGGCGAGTAGCCGAGGCTCAGGGTTTTCATGCTATTGTCCCGGCCATTTCTCGAGCAAGATAATGACCGCTTCCTGTGCCGCTACCATTGCGTTTGCCAGGTCCCAGCGGCGGCTGTCGCGATCTTCCACCCGGTTGGAGATGCCGCGTATTTCCAGGAAAGGGACCGAGAGCTGCCGGCAGGCCAGGGCGACGGCGGCGCCTTCCATGTTTTCGCAGATGCCGCCGGTACGGGCTTCGATCTCGATCGCCCTGGCCGTGGTTCCCGTGCAGGTCGAGACGGTCACGAAAGCGCCTTTGGTGAGGTTTCTTGCCTTTTTCCCCGGTTGGTCGAGCAGAGCGGCTTGCGCACGCTCCTGAAGCCGTGTGTCGGTTGGCCAGTTGTTGAAAAATGTCTCGCAGCCTTTGCGCATGGGCAGCCCCATGGCCGCAAGATCTGCGAAGCCATGGCGAGTCGCGACTCCTTCGTCGCCGAAAATCTCGCTGTCGGCCAGGGCAAGATCGCCGATATGCAGACCGGAGTTCGGGTAGGCCCCACCGCAGCCGAACAGCAGGAGCGCCTCCGGCTGGCAAGCGTGCAGCAGGCTGATTGTTGCCGCCGCCGCGGCCGCCTTGCCAATGCCGCCATGGACCAGGCAGACATCTTGACCATGGATGCGACCGGTCAGCATGAGCATGCCGTTAACGGTTTCCGGAGCGGAATCCTCGAGGGTTTCCCTGATCAGGTCAGTTTCTTCGGCAACTGCAGCGAGAAGGGCAATCATAGGGTCGGGGGCTGGGGGCTGGGGATTGGGGGCTAGAAAAGACCAGTCTCCAGCCTCCAGCCCCCGCCTCTAAGGTTTGTACCATCCTTGTCGGATCAGGTCACGGCGGAGTTCATAGCCGGCATTGCCGATCACGCCGTTGTACCAGAAATGTTCCTCGGCGGACGTTTTGCATGGACTGTCCAATCGTTTTCTCTGATCAATCAGAAGTTGCCGGAACTTCTCATCCGGTTCCTTGAGGACATCCATGATCCGGCCTCTGAGCGGCTCTTCGCAGGAAGAGGTGACCTGATGCAGAACATCGCGCAGCTGCAGTCCCATGCGGTATTCCCACAGGTCACCCTCGAAACCGCTGCAGCACTCCTGGACAAAATCGTTCCAGTCGAGGAGCAGGCTGCCAAAATCATCACCGGCGATTTCATCGTAACCCGGGTGTTGGCTTAAGATCTCATCGATTTGCTTTTGTTCTCTCCGGGAAAAGAAGAAGGACAGGCTCTCTTCGACCGGGTACATGCCGAGCTCGTCGACCAGTTCCTGGCAGAAATAGGCATAGTCAAGTTCGCGGTCGCTGTAGCTCTGCAGACAGTCGGGCAGGTTTTCCCGTTCCAGGCAGAGCAGTGACAGATGATCATGGCCGAGCTCGGTGTGCAAAAACAGGTCGGGCCGATGGGGAATCCCTGCCTTGCCAAGCAGGTGGGTCAATTTCAGGTGGTTGTCGGTGAAAAAGGTCAGGATCTTCTCTTCCGAGAAGAACATCTCCTGGCTGGAACGGTTGTTCGCCAGGCCGAAGCCGACGAAGCCATCGTGCATCAAACGGTCCCAGTATGGCGCGACGGCGGCGATGATCTCGTCAACCGGCATGTAGGGTGAATAGTGAATGGTCGGGGCCGGAGGGTCCTGGTCGCTGGCGTTCGGTTCGGTCGTATAGAACTCAAGGATGAAAAAAGCTTCATCGGGAATGTTGTCGGCAAAAGTTGTGAACGCTGCCTGCACTTTTTCCGGGCGGGCAAGGATGGAAAAGTGGTAGGTGTCGCTGGAATTTTCCAGCAGGCAAAAGCTGTAGCCTTCCTGCAGTTGTCCTGAGCGTCGCCTGGCCTGCGGCCAGAGTTGAACACCGACAGGAAAATTTGCAAAAAAATCTGCCAAGCACATCCTCGCTTTCTCGATGCAATCATGCAATGTGCCATCATACTGTATTCGCCAAGATTCGGCAATCCTCTTCAGCAAGTCAACAGCAGAGTGCCGGCGGATTTTGCCTGATGCAGTGCCGGCAATCCCAGCGGTCTTGCGCAGATTGTTGTGCCGGACAGAAAGTAGTTATGAAAAAGCCAAAAGACCCTGTAAACGGGCGTTTAATATAAGTAAACGGGTTTTACCTAAAATAAATTTTTGATTGACTTCGATGGTGACATGGGCTATACCCATGCGGTGGATAAAACCCTATTTTACTGCGGGGGCTCGCACTATCCTTTTAGTAAACGGACTTGTAACCAAAACCAAGCTTAGCCACCAAGACACCAAGACACGGAGTAAATGTTTGTATTTTCACCAAGCAATCATTTTTTGCGATGAAAATATCGATCTTTACCCTTTAAAATGAACCGCTTGGTGTTTTTTTGACTTGATGGCAAGTATTACCTGTTTTGGGGTTATAGAACCATTGAGTCAATCAGTTGATTGAGGATCTTTATATAGCTGTCAATCGGCCGGGCCGGTTGCAAAACTCTAGCGAACAGAGGAATCAAAGATGGCCAAAAAAGCGATTAAACCGTCACTGAAGAATCCATTTGCTCCACCGGAACAAGTCGAGTTCACCATCCCTGGTGAAGTTGCCGGGGTCCGTGGCGGCTACGAAGAAGTCATGCAGGAAGGTTACGACCTGATCCAGCGTCCGATCAAATCGGTTGCCGTCGGCCAGATTGAAAAGCAGCATTTCAAGAAACGCATGACGGTCTGGGAGAGGATCAAGGTGCTGACCCAGGAAGAGCCGAACGTGCTTTTCCAGAACTGGGGCAAGAACCTCGATGGCGCCTCTCTGGTCACCGGAATCCTCACTATCAACGGCCGCGATGTCGGCGTCTACGGCCATGACTTCACGGTCCGCGCCGGTTCCATCGACGCGACCAACGGCAACAAGCTGGCCCGCATGTTCTACATGTGCGGCGAGAAGGGCATGCCCCTGATTGGCATGAACGACTCGGCCGGCGCCTTTGTCCCTGCCGGTGTCGGTGGTCTTGACGGTTATGCCGAGGCCTTTACCGCCCTGCGCAAGATCAGTGGCGTGGTGCCGACCGTCATGTGCATGTTCGGCTACAATGCCGGCGGCGGCT
>JBFLJZ010000122.1:0-3909 GCA_040882925.1 Desulfuromonadales bacterium | reverse complement strand
TCAATGCCGTCCATGGAAATCGTATTCTGGTCAATGTCCAGCAGGTCCTTGATTGCCAGGACCCGGGCATTGTTTGCGTCCAGCTGGAGCGCCTTGTCAATCGCCTTCCTGGCCAACATAATATTGCCCTTGGCGTAAAAATCCGCCGCCTCTTCAGCATACCTCTGCGCTTCCATGATTTTTCTCAGCTCAGCTTCTTCCTGTATCGCCACTTCGATGCTGGGATCGAAATCCCTGGCACGGCCGTACTCCGTTAGCGCCTCGGCATAGAGTCCCGTATCCCTTAATTTACGCGCCTGCCTGACATGAAACGCAGCGGCGCGCGTCCGGGACGCAACCAGTTTCAGCTTGTAGGTCATGCTGGCCGGTTCGAGATCAACCGCTTCGATATACTTTTCAACGGCCTGATCGTAATTCTCTTCGGCGGCCAGTTGCTCAGCTTCCTCGAATGCAGAACGGGCCTCCATCGCTGTCGTGCAGCCGCCAACCCATAACGCTGCAAATGCCAGGAAAAACCACCCGGCTAAATGAAATTTATTGATTCTTGACATTGACTTCTCCCTCCGTGGCATCTTCATTGCCAGGATTTTTCTGCTCCTGTACTGCAACGCGATCATGCTGTTCAGTCAAGCCCTAACGCCTTTTGGCAGGCCAGAAGTTACCGTCACCTGGTAAAACCTGATCTTCTTGCTGCACATCAAATGGGGAGCCTTGGGCTTCTAGTTGCGTATCTCCCGGAAAATCCAGGTTCCCTTGCCGGACACCACCCTGGGTGCCCTGGTCTCCTTGTCTTGCTACAGGCCGCACAGTCCTCGACTGAGGCCTAAAGGCACGCAGGTTCACCGGCTGCCCCACCGGACCGCCACGACCGGAGAGGCTGACCGGGGCACTGACTGCCGCATTCAGTTTCTGTTTCTCGATCAATTTAACTTCTATCAAGCCTTCGCGACCGGCATGGCGCACCTTGAGAAGCTCGTTGTCGATCTGCGCAACCAAGAACTCCTGGCCGACACCGAATCGTTCACCCTGCTTGGCAAGAAACAGGTCGCCACCACTGGAGAGAAAGACCGTCTTCTTGCCGTTTTTCTCCAGGAATCCTAGGAAAGTGAACTGACTCAACGACTTCTTCACCGTTGCCATAGGAACAACCTCAGGCACGACCGGGGGGGGCGCGTCCCAGGCTTCTGGGCCCTGCTTTTGTACAATCGGGGCCCTAGGCGCATTCATCGTACGATCTTGGACAAAGCGGAAGATATCACGTTTCGCGCCAGCAAATTCCTCTGGGCTCGATGCCAGATAGGCGAAGTCCAAGCGCCTCTGGGGCCGTCTTTCTCCTCCCTGAACAGCTTCCTGGCTGGATGGCTTCTGGCGCGTGCTGGTCATTTTCGGAGGAGCTTTTTCCAGGCGAGGTGTCGCCAGATAGGCATACATCAGGCAGACCGCCAGGACTCCCAGCAAAACTCCCAGGATGACGCGTTTGCGATTCACGTATCACGCTCCTGCGTAAAAAAATAGGTTTCCAGCTTCAACCGCAGGTTGACACCTTCGTCACTTGCTCCCTGCAGACTGATTTGTTTGATTGTAATCAACCGGGTCGACTGCTCAAGAGAGTGGATGAACTTCTTGATCTGCCCGTAATCTCCAGCGACATTGAAATTCAGCTCGAGTTTCAAGAGCTTGCTCTCTTTGCGCTGTGAGGAACTGTAAGCTATTCTGTCGATATTCAAGCTGGCATTGTTGGACAGGACCAGCAATTCCTCGATAAGGCTGGTAAATTCCTGATAATCAGGGATCATCTGATGAAACTTCGACAGGTCCTCAACGGCCATGAAATATACCTGTTCAGGTGTATTCGTCGCCCCTCCCCGGTTCCGCAGCAGTTGCCGGACCTCGGCCTGTCTTTGCAAAAAATGACTCTTTTGCTCGGCAACGCGAGGCGTTACGAACTGCTTGATCACCGCGAAAAGCAGCAGGTTCAATATCAGCATGACACCGAGCAGAATCAATGAACGGCGATGGGACCCCCAGAGTTGTCCGGCCATCTTCTCCAAGCGCATCAGAAGGCCTCCCTGATCATGATAGAGAAGCCTGTCAAAGCCGGATTGCTGAGGTTACTATCTTGCTTGACTTCGCCATGACTCTGCAGGAAAGCCTGGCTCAGGTCCTCTGATTTCAATAAATTGTCAACAAACCTGGTCAATGCCGATAAATCGCGGGCCACCCCGGACAGCTGGACTGTGCGCTCCCTGAAGTTCGGTTGGATTGTATCAATACTGACATCATCAGGCAGCACATTTTCAAACCTGCTGAGCAGGTCCGTCCAGCGAAACCGGTCGGCATCAATGATCTCGTTTGCAAGCGCAATCTCGAGAGTAATTTCGGCAAGTTTTTCCGGGCTGTAGTCTGCCGAAGGACCATGCAATCCTGCAAGTTGGTCATTCAATTGCCGAAAGCGTTCATCGAACACTTGCAGCTGTCGGTAGTTGCCGTACCCATAGGAGCCATTCAAAAGCAAGAGGGCCGCCAGTATAATACCGAGCAGCAACAACCAGAAACGGACGCTCTGGCGATTCAGGTATGGCTTGCTGGCTAGATTGAGTTTAATTTCCATGTGTTTTACATCATGCGTTCTGCTGCACCGAGGGCAGCAACAACGGAACCGACCGGTTGCAGCCCGCCGGTTCGTCCTTCACCACTGAACCGCTTCAGGGCCGGATCGAGGCATTTGACTTCTCGCTCAAATGCAGATGACAAAAGTGTGTCGATCTGCGCATTCAATACCGGATCAACATGGGCAAAAACAGCGCAACGTTTCATCGACGGAAACGCTTCGTAGGCTTCGACGAGAGTGCGATTGATCTCACGGAAAGCTATTTCGGGACTCATCTTTAACTCGCGGACCCGCTGATAACAGAGGTTGTGACCGAGTACGTACTGGATACTGAGCATTCCCTGTTCCAGGCTGACCAAAACGAATTCATCCCCCAGGTCCAGCCGAGGCCGGTAATAGTTGTAGAGATTCAGCGAATGGAAATCGATCTGGACTGCATGTCGACCGGCCTCGTTGACCAGGTCCTCGTATTGCTCGAGAACCGGCTTGGCCAAGGCCGCGACAATACATCGTTGTCGGCCATCATCCCGTTTATCGAATAACTGGTAATCGAGTTGTACCTGAGCAGGAGCCGCGGGCAGGCTCGTCTTGAAACGCCACTTCAGAACTTCGACACCTTCATCATAAGACTTGAAGGGTGTATCGACGTCGGTCAGGTAGATCCGGCCGGCCCGGTCAGGCAAACTCAGAGCAATCCGCTCTTCCTGGCCGGCCAAGGCGTCGACGCCACGCCGCATGCCTTCGACGAAACGGCGCGCGTCACGGATGTTCGGCTTGCGACTGGAAGCCTCCAGCACCCCTTCCAGGCTTTCAAAGCGCAGACCGACCAGCCGGGTATGCGGCCGGTTACGTTGCAGGACAGCAAAGAACAGGCCTGCTGGCTGCACATCCACGCCGACGTAAAACCTGCTCATCGCTCTCCCTCCGACGGCTCGGCAAAGGTCACCCGGTTGATTTCTTCGAGAGTCGTGATGCCATGCAAAAGTTTTTCAACGGCCGAATCACGTAAAAACAGGGTCCCTGCGGCGCGTGCCGCATCCTTGAGACGACTGACCGAAGCCTTGCTGATGATCAAGTCACGTAAATTATCGTCCAGATCGAGCAGCTCGATAATCGCAGTTCGACCATGATATCCCTGGCCATTGCATTCTGGACACCCGGCACCTTTGTAGAAAGAGTGTCTGCCGTGTTTGTCGTAATCCAGGCCGGACTCTTCGAACGCCTGGCGATCATAGGTTACCGGCTGTTTACAGTGTTCGCAAATCTTTCTCACCAGGCGTTGAGCCGCAACACAGTTG
>JBFLJZ010000015.1:0-4830 GCA_040882925.1 Desulfuromonadales bacterium | reverse complement strand
TTGTGGCAACCTGCTCTTATGAGGCCAGGGCGTTCGGAATCCATTCGGCCATGTCCTCTGCCAGGGCTTACCGCCTCTGCCCTCAGGCGATTTTTGTGCGGCCGCGGTTCGAGGCCTACCGGGATGTTTCTCTACAAATACGTGAGCTGTTTCAGGAATATACCGACATGGTTGAGCCACTGTCTCTTGATGAAGCCTTTCTCGATGTGACCGAAAACAAGCCGGGGATCGAATACGCTTCCCATGTTGCTCGCGAGATCCTGCAGAAGATTTTTCAGCGCACCAGACTGACGGCCTCTGCCGGAGTTTCCTACAACAAGTTCCTTGCCAAGATCGCTTCAGATGTCAAAAAACCGGCCGGATTGACCGTGGTGACACCAGAGCAGGCCGAAGAGTTTATTTCAGGATTGCCGATCCGTCGCTTCCATGGTGTCGGGCGAGTGACAGAGAAGCGCATGCTTGCTCGCGGTATTGCTAATGGTTCCGATTTGAGACAATGCACACTTGAAGATCTGCAACGCTGGTTCGGTAAATCAGGGCCGTATTATTACGATATCGCCCGCGGTGTGGATAAACGTGCGGTCGTGCCGAACCGAGTACGCAAGTCGATCGGTACGGAGACGACGCTGGGTGAGGATTGTGCTGATAAAGGTGAAATGGTCCTTATTCTCAATCAACTGGCCAAGAAGGTCGAGCTATTGTTGTCAGCACGCAATACCGGCGGCTTGACGTTGACGCTCAAGATCAAGTACGACGACTTTCAGAATGTCACACGCAGCTTGACCCAGGCTGACCCTATCGATGACGCAGAAACGATGTTGTCGCTTGCCGAAGACATGCTTGCCAGGACGGAGGCGGGAATGCGGCCCGTACGTCTGCTTGGTTTAACCGTCTCAAACTTGACGACTGATATCCCTGTTGATGAAACCGCTCAGATGGAGCTCCCGTTCCACTTGAATTGAGAGACCCGTTAAGACATCGATTCTTTTCCTTCCTCAGAGGCGGCTCTTGCTCTGGGAACTGAGTGCTCTCACAGAAAAACAAGCTCAAGCTGCTACGATTGAATAAAGAGTTGGGATTTTACAATATCAACTTATGATCGAAATATGGCATGCTTAGAAAACAACGAGAACTGCTTGTTCACCTATGTTCGCAGCGCTTTTTGTGATCATGAGTGTTGAGAAAGATAGAGCCCCCGTGAGAAAACTCCTGGTTTTGACAATCATAATTGTTATCTCAGCCCCTTGTCTGGCCGGCGACCTTGAGGATGTCAGATACCGTATTGCAAAACTAGACGTCCGGATCGAAGGACTAGAAGCAGCCCTCCATAGGGCAAAAGGCACTCCGGATGCCGAACAGATTATTTATGACCTTTATTTTCTGTTTCTCGATCGTCTGCAATACCAGCAAGAAGAGGCTAAACTATCCATTGAAAGCAGAGAAGAGTTGCTAGCCAAACGCCGTGAGCTTGACATTTTGAGATTCAAACTTGATCAATGGCGTGACGAGACTCTCATCGCAGCAGAACAAGCGATCAAACCAACTGTTGTGAAAGATAGCCTTGAAATCATCGAGATCGAAAGAGCCTCCGGATACGTTATATACAGCATCAAGGTCGAGGTAGAAACCCAGGGCCCACCTGGGGAGGTTTTTGTGACGATCAAAGGGTTGAATGCCGATGGATTTAAACTAGACAGCATGACCCTGCGAGGTGCCATCGATGGCGAATCCACACTCACACTGACTGATACGACCAAGGCCACTGAACAAGAAGCCATAAATATCAGTCAATGGGAAATCGATAAAGTTGCTTTCTCCCCAAAACGACAAGCTGACTAACCTGACAAACAAATGACCTGGTCGACGCAGTCGTTTTATTCAATGTCAGTGACAATTGCAAGCCTGCATTTCTGTCGATCCGTGGCACCACATAACCACAATATAAGGAGCAGGACATGACGCGGGCATTTCTGATGAGCATTGGATTTATGGTTTCATGGACATCGATGGTGTTGCCAGAATCCGTTGCTTTATCAAGTACAACCGCCATTGCCAATAGCCCTCTGGCAAACACGAGTTGGCAGCTAGTTGAATTTCAGTCAATGGATGACAGTATCGGCACGAAACGACCCGGAGCCCCAACCCTCTACACCATGAACCTCGACGAAGATGGGACTGTCAATATGCGTTTGAATTGCAACTCTGCGCGTGGTCAATGGTCTTTTGAGCCCGGTCAAGACGGTGTCAGTGGCCGCTTCGCATTCGGCCCCCTCGCTGTCACGCGTGCAATGTGTCCACCGCCGAGCATGGATGCAAGCATTGCCGCGGACACACAATACATTCGTGGGTTTTTTCTCGATAACGACAGGCTTTACCTCAGTCTGATGGCTGACGCAGGCATCTATGTATGGCAACGTGAAAAGCCGGAAACGGCATTGACAGAGGTCCCTGCTTCACCTGAGAATGGTGGCCCGCGTAATTGGGTCGTAGCCGGTGTGTCGGGTGGACTTAACCTTCGGCAACAACCCTCAACCTCTGCAAGGATAGTCGCGGCTTTTTCTCCCGGGACAATACTCGATAACCTCGGCTGTGAGGCGTCTGAGGGCCGTTACTGGTGTACCGTTCAGCCGTTTGGCGGAGGGCCGGTTGGCTATGTCGCCGCAGAGTTTTTGCAACCGGCAGTGTCGCCGAACGGCATGGCGATGACAGGCACGGATGACTCCGCGTTGCGCGCCGGGCAGGGGATATTTGATGCAACGGGCACAATCCCCTGTGCGCAGTATCGTGGTCAACCGATGACGGCATGCGAGTTCGGTGTCGCCCGTGCCGGGGGAGGCTACGCCACGGTCGTAATAAAAAAGCCCGATTCCATCAATCGCGCAATATTTTTCCGTATGGGTCAACCAGCCGGGGCAGATACGTCCGAGGCTGATGGTTACCCTGTATTCCGTACTGACAAAGAAAATGATCTCCACATCATTCGTGTTGGTGATGAACGTTACGAGATTCCGGATGCTGTTATCCTTGGGGGTTGATCAACTTGACAAGGCGGCAGAGCAAGCTACGCTCATTTTAAAAATTTACAACATATCTAAGAGAGGAGAAGAATCATGATAAAATCCAATCCCGCTGTAAAAATCATTCTTTGCGTTGGCTTGTTTTTCCTTTTGTTAGTATGTACAGCCTCTGCACAAAGTGAAACACCTGGTCAGTACCTTGATGACTCAATAATCACCACGAAAGTCAAAGCGGCAATTTTTGATGAACCGTCCCTGAAATCACTGCAGATTGAAGTTGAAACATATAAAGGAACCGTTCAGCTAAGCGGGTTTGTTGATTCGGCAGCAAGCGTTGAAAAAGCTGAAGATGTTGCTCGCAAGGTCGAGGGAGTCAAATCGGTTAAAAATGCTTTATCAGTGAAGTAGAAAGATGTCGTTTTCCTCTGATTCGCCAGGAATATAGACTCAACGAACTGATCATCGGATCGGAACTCCTGTCCTGCACTGCATGGATTATGAAAGGAAACCCGGCTCCTTATTGACAGATATGTGAAAGGCTCTTTAACTTAACCGAAAAAGGCCACCTGGAATCGGGTGGCCATTTCACATATGTCAGGATAAATGTGGCCTCCTGCTTTGACATCGCCCCCTGA
The DNA here is from genome assembly GCA_040882925.1 of Desulfuromonadales bacterium. Classification (GTDB taxonomy): domain Bacteria; phylum Desulfobacterota; class Desulfuromonadia; order Desulfuromonadales; family BM103; genus JAFDBW01. Next base: position 1,178 of record JBFLJZ010000015.1, on the reverse strand, counting down.
CTGGATAAAATCAAGAAAACCTTTAAAATCAGGCAAAGGAGACCTGCGATGAAAACCATGCTGAAGATCTTGATAATCGGATTATCAATGACCCTGTTTTGCACAAGTGCCTATGCTGATGATTATGCAGACACAAGAAAGATGTTCGAAGATGCCGGCATTGGCGACATGTTCAATAGCGCCTATGGCTATGCTCTGTTTCCGACAATCGGCAAAGCAGGGTTCGTGGTTGGTGGCGCTTACGGCAAGGGTCGTGTTTATGAGCAGGGCAAACATATCGGCAATACCTCAATGACACAGGCGACCGTTGGCTTCCAGCTCGGTGGTGCCGGTTTCAGCCAGGTCGTATTTTTCCAGGACAAACGGGCTCTGAATGAATTCACCAACGGTAACTTTGAGTTCGGTGCAGAAGCACAGGCCACGGCCATAACCGCAGCAGCCGGCGCCTCTGCCAACACTTCGGGGAGCTCCGCGACCGCCAGCGGAGGAAAAAATAATGCGACCACCGCTGGCGCAGGCTACAATAAAGGCATGGCGACATTCACCATCACCAAAGGTGGTTTGATGTATGAGGCCTCTGTTGGCGGGCAAAAATTCAGCTTTACCAAACTCTAAAGAGGACGCGTCAACAAGATCGGCTCACCCACTATGCATCTGATAGAGATATTTTAAGAGACTCAAGAAAGGATAAAATTATGGCTGCCTGGATCAGTTCCAGGTGGCCTTATCTATCTCTAAAGCAGGGTCAAATAGCGGATTGTCAGTGATGTATCAACTGCTGCAATCAACTGGTCTGTGAGGCGCTGGGCGGTCTGACCAGGACAGCCGACCTCTTGCCAGGGCCATCCGCCTGATACGAACCGGCATGGATCAAATTTCGAGCCCCGCCGTGGTCAGCACCAATTTCCCATGCTTCACGCCCTTGGTGCCGATCATCTCATCCGCGAGACGCCTGACCTGCGCAGCGGTGCCGCGCACGACGACAATTTCCAGACAGTTATGGGCATCGAGGTGGACGTGCAGGGTTGAGACGATGGCGTCGTGGTGCGAGTGCTGGTGGCCGGTAAGCTTGTCGGACAGATCGCGGGTGTGATGGTCATAAACCAGTGTCACGGTGCCGACCGTCGGCGTGTCGTCGGTGCGGTTCACCTGCTCTTCCACCAGGGCATTGCGAATCA
>JBFLJZ010000121.1:0-5698 GCA_040882925.1 Desulfuromonadales bacterium | reverse complement strand
CTTTCTGAAAGCATAACAGATATGCATCGTCCTTTCCTTTGGGCCCATCGGGGGGCCTCCTGCCTTGCTCCGGAAAATACCATGGCCGCATTCGCCACTGCGGTTGAGTGCGGTGCTGACGGACTGGAGCTTGATATCCATCTGTCGCGCGATGGCGTGCCGATCGTGATCCACGATGAGACGTTGGATCGCACAACCGATGGCCATGGCCGGGTCTGCACCAGGAGCTGGCCACAACTGCAGATGCTGGACGCCGGCAGCTGGTTTTCCGAGGCCTTTGCGGGTGAACCGATTCCCGCACTCGAAGAGGTTTTGAAAACCTTTGGCGGCCGGGTGCGCCTCAACCTGGAAATCAAAGCTTTCGATGCCGGCGTAGCTGTCATCGAATTGTTGCAGCGATATCCTGATGCCGAATCTGTCGTCTCTTCATTTGACTGGCGATTGCTCGAGCATTTACGTACGACTGATGCCAGCCTGCCGATCGCTGTTCTGTTTGCAGCCGGAAACTGGCGTCATGCCGTGAGGCTTGCCATCGGCCTGCGCAGCGTCGCCTTCCACCCTGAGGCAGGCCAGGTAGGCCGTTCGATGATCACCGCATGTCGGCAGTCACAACTGCCTGTGCACGCCTGGACGGTTGATGATCCTGTAAAAGCGAAAAGCCTGTTGCGAGCCGGGGTCAATGGCTTGTTCACCAAAGACCCGTCGGCCCTCCGTGGCGTGGTCTTGCCAGCTGCTTCCTGACCGTAATCCGCCCTTGTGCTGCACCGGTGGCTAGGTTAAACTGCCGCCTGTTTCCAGAGGGAGAATACTTTAATGAGCAGCCATATCCCTGAGCAACCGAACACAACACAGCTGGCATGTCATCTGCACCGGCAGATTCTGCAGGCCGGCAGGTTCAGCTTCGCAGAATTCATGGCGCAGGCCCTGTACCATCCGCAATACGGGTACTATATGGCCCCGCGTGACCGAATCGGCAAGGCCGGCGATTTCTTTACCTCGAGCAGTGTACATGCCCTGTTCGGGAGGTTGGTTGCACGTCAACTAACAGAAATGGACGGCATCCTGTCCAGCGGCGTCTTCGAGATCGTCGAGCAGGGCGCCGGTGAGGGACATCTGGCGCTTGATGTTCTCGATGCGCTGGCCGAGGAATCCCCTGAACTCTACAGCCGGTTAACCTATACCCTGGTCGAGGTCAGTCAGGATAATCGCGTCCGCCAGGCCGGAAACCTTGCCGGCCATGCCGACAAAGTCAGATGGGCTGATGGCGATGAGTGGACGATCAACTCCGGCTGTTTGGTGTCGAACGAATTGATCGATGCGTTTCCGGTGCATATGGTTGAAAAACGGGCCGGAAAAATCCGCGAGGTTTTGATTGAGAGTGACGGAAAGTGCTTCACCGAGGTCTTGGACAATGACTGCAGTTCCGTGCTGTCGGATCACTTTGCCTGGCTTGGCCACGAGCCGGTTGAGGGGAACCGCGCTGAAGCCAACCTTCTGGCCCCGGAATGGATGCGCAAGGCCGGCGAGCGCATCGCACGGGGGTTTGTCCTGACTGTTGACTACGGCTACCCGGCGGATGAACTTTATGCCCCCCACCGAAGAAACGGCACCCTGATGTGCTATCATCGACATCAGGCGGACGACAACCCATACGACGCTGTCGGGGAAAAGGACATAACGGCCCATGTTGACTTTACCGCACTGCAGAAAGCCGGCAAAGAAGCAGGGCTCGAGACTTTATGGTTTGGTGAGCAGTACCGTTTTCTGCTCGGCCTCGGTTTTTTTGAAGAACTGGTCCGCCTGGAAGCGGCGGCAACCGATGAAAACGAAGCCCGGTTGCTGCGTCTGACGCTGAAAAACCTGATCATGCCGGAAACCGGTATGGGCGAGACATTCAAGGTCCTCGTGCAGGGCAAGGGCGTCGGCAACCCGGATCTGTTGTGTAACCGTCCGCTGACGGCAATCCCTTTTGCCTGACCAGTTTGCCTGATCTGTAAAAAAATCAGCGAGTCGGCTGGGTGTTTTGCGCTTTTCTGTTAAAATTACCCGTGCCGTTTACTGCAAGCTGGCAAAGCAGGTATACTTTATTAACTACACATGCTCAATCCAAGGAGAATAATCGATGAAAGAACAGGTACAGGAAGTCTTGGAGTTGATTCGCCCTGCATTGCAGGCTGATGGCGGTGACGTCGAACTGGTTGATGTCACTGACGATGGTATTGTCAGTGTCAGGTTGACCGGCGCCTGTGGTTCCTGCCCGATGTCAACCATGACTCTGAAAATGGGTATCGAGAGAACTCTCGTGGAGAAGATTCCTGACGTCAAAGAGGTGGTCCAGGTCTGATTCTGGCCGCTGAAGGAGGCTGTTATGATCAAAATCAAGACCTTCGGCGAACCCCTGCAGCCTTTCAAGGCACAACGGGAACTCGAAGAACTGGATGGGCGCGTCAATCGGTTCATCGTTGAAAACGGGATTACCAAGGTGCTCTCGGTGAGTGATTCAACGACGGTTGAAGCTGGCAATACCTGTGGGTTGATTCGCGTGCTGCTTTACGAGGAGTGATCCTGCAGGTTTTTCGGAGCAAGAACGAAGACGGGAGCGCATGTCGCTCCCGTCTTTTTTTGTCCCGATCAGGTGGGGTCTTTCTCCTGGACCTGGGCGGCCATGGCCTGGTCGACAACGCAGATGTGTTTTTTCAGCCAGTCGCGAAGGAACGTCAGCGTCTGCAGGGAGATGGCGGCTTCGCCCCGGCGGTGTTTGCTTTCCAGATCGGCCAGTTTGGCCATCATCTGTTTGTGCTCCCGGACGTGCCGCGCCTGGTCCGGTGCGTCGCAGTCAACCATGAACTGCTCCTCGCGCTCAAAGTGCGTCTCGGTGTAATGCTTCAATGCCGAAAAGATCGGCAGCAGCAGCGCGCCACCACTGCCGTCCTGCATAGCTTCGTAAAGATCATTGATCAAGTCGACCAGCCCTTTGTGATCGCGATCTATCGCTTCGATTCCGGTATTGAATTTATCATCCCAAACAAACAGCATATTATCATCCTATGGTTTTATAAATAAAAATAATTATAACAAATTGACTAGGTCAGTATAGCTTACTAATAGATATAATAAAACAGTGTTTGTATGTAGTTTTGCTTTTTTTGGGGGGGAGTGAAAGACTTCTGGGGCAGGTTGCGCTGGTCAGGGCAGTGACCCGCTTTGGCCGGTTTCTGGCTGCAAGCGATTCAGCGTACCGGTCAAAGGCAGGGTTCCCTCATGTTCGATCGGAACGGTCGTGCTGAGAATCCCCAGGCCGCCGACCTTGACCTCGCCGTTGAGATTAAATGCAATCTGGTTCTGGCCTTGCAGTTTGCGGGTCAACTGGAACAGATTGAAGAAGCTGCTCGAAAGACGGATGGTGGCTTCACCGTTCTCTTCAGCGGGGAGGGTGAGAGGTTTTGTGCTCTGGCCGTCGGCAATTCGGACATCATTCAGAAAGAGAGTGAACTTCAAGCTTTTGATGTCGAGGCTGACACCGTTGGGGTTGTACAGTTGCAGCCTGGCGAGAAAGTTCGCGTGACTCAGAGACAGATCGGTTATTTCGAGGCCGGACAGCTGCACTTCGGGTGGCGCCGGACGTATGCCGGCACAGGCCGTTAGGCCTGCGACCAGAAGGGTCAGGATCGCGGTTCTCGTCATGGTCATAGTCTTTTCCGTTCTGCTCTGTCCTTATTATACATCTTCCGCCCTTTTGCCGGGCGCTTACAGCGCAGGGCCGCTCTGGTTTACCCGCGGCGCCGGCCATGGATGAATTCGGATAACTTGAGGAGGGTTCCCTGCCGGGTTGAGATTGCTGCATACGGACAGAGTTCCTGACAGCAGAAGCAGCGTATGCAACGCCCATAATCGATCCTTACGCCGTGGTTGTCGAGCCTCATAGCCTGGGGCGGGCAATGACTTACGCAGTGACCGCAGCGTTGACAATTACGGTCGATTTCCGGTTGTGCCGTGATGGCATTTTTCAACAGGTTCTTCAGCGGGGTCGGCAGGCCGAAGTTGATGTCGGCGGTTTTTGCCGGGCGAAAACGGTCGGTCTGCAGCTCAGCAAGCGGCGTACCGTGCAGGTCGAGTTCGTCCAGCGATGCTCCTCGACGACCGGTTTCGCCAGCGACCTTTTGTGTCCAAACGCGTTCTGCGGCAAGTTGCACCATGTTTGTGGCAACCGTGTCGAGGGCCAGGGTGTGCGGCGAGGCGAGCAAGGCGCCTATCTGTACCGGGTCGCCGTTGCCCGGGCCATTGCCTTCCATGCCGACGACCGCATCCATGATTGACAACGATGGGGCGAAGCGTTCGGCGAGTTCCAGAAGCATCAGTGCAAAAAAGGCCTTGTCGGTGCCGGCCTGTAAATGCAGACGGACTTTGCGCATGCCGACGACAATCCCGAAAAGGTTCTTGACTGCACCGGTATATCCCATCATCTGGTGGGTCTTGAGCTTCGGCAGGTTGATGATGACATCGGTTTCGAGGGCTTCCCTGGACACCTCAAGCTGATGGAAGGTCCCGGAACCGAACTGAACCGGCACGGAGTCCTCAAAGGATGCTAAACGAGCTCCGGTCGCTTTGACGACATCGTAAATACCGCACTTGCGGGCCACGTTCTCCGGCTTGCCGAGGCCGGGCGAGTCGCCGACTGTCACGTCAGCACCGGTCCCCTGGACCAGTCCAATGACCTGCCGGACGATCTCCGGGTGGGTTGTCACGGCTTTTTCCGGACTCTTGCCGGCCAGCAGGTTGGGTTTGATCAGGACCTTCTGTCCCGGCTTGACGAAAGCCGCTATCCCGCCGAGGGGTTCGAGAAGAAGATGCAGGGCTTCTGCCACGCGACCCTGATCGTAGTCCGACAGCGACTGCAGGGAGACGGGCAGCCTCATCTGCCCAGAGTCTGTACAAGAATTCGGCGTTGGCGCGGGCCATCGAATTCACAGAAGTAGATCCCTTGCCAGGTGCCGAGCACAGGCTTGCCTTGACTGATAACCACTGTTTCACTGGCGCCAAACAGGCTGCTTTTGATATGCGCCGCGCTGTTGCCCTCGAGGTGGCGATATTCGCCGTGCAATGGCACCAGTTTGTCGATCCCCATAATGATGTCGCGGCTGACATCCGGATCGGCGTTTTCGTTTATGGTGATTGCGGCAGTGGTATGAGGCGTGTATATGACAGCCAGCCCTTCGACGATATCATCCTGCAGAATGCAGTTCATCACATCGCCGGTGATATCGATCAATTCAACCTGTTGATGACTATTGACGGTCAGGGTTCTCATGTCGTGATTTGTTCCACCGCTTTGATCACTGCCTGCAGGGCGCGCGGATGGAAGAGCAGGGAGGTATGTCCCATGCCATCCAGTTCTATCATCTGCGCACCAGGCATCTTTGCCGATTCGGCGGGCAGCACAATGTTGTCATAGCGGGTGTAGATAGAGACGGCTTTGGCCTGTTCCGGCCAGGCCACGCTGTTGAATTGTGTCAGGAGCTCGGAACCGGGCAGAAGCATCCTGCCCATGGGTGAAAATGCAAAGGGTGCGAGTTTCGATCCATTGTGCGGAGAGCCGAGGGTGACCATGCCGTAGACATGTGCTGCTCCACCACGATTCTGGATGTAATTGCGAGCGATCATTCCGCCCATCGAGTGGCCGATCAAAACGACCTTCTCT
>JBFLJZ010000120.1:0-3063 GCA_040882925.1 Desulfuromonadales bacterium | reverse complement strand
CGTGTCAGCCTCGAATACATGGATCGGCGCGCTTACAAGGAATTGGCGATCAAGGGGGGCAAGGCTTTTGACCGCTGGGAATTTTATATGCCGGTGATCGAGGCCGATCGCCTGATCAACGTACCGATCGCCAAGCATCATTCGATTTCGAAGCTGACTCTCGGTATGAAGAACCTGATGGGGGTGATCGGCGGCAACCGGGGCCGCTTGCATCATCAGATCGCCGAATCTCTCGCCGACATCGCCTCTGTTATTCATACCGATCTTACGGTGATTGATGCAACCCGGATCCTGGTTGCCAACGGCCCGCAGGGCGGGCGGACCGAGGATGTTCGCAATACCGAGACCTTGATTGCTTCGCCCGACATGGTCGCCGCCGACGCCTATGCCACCACCTTGTTCGGGTTCAAACCGGAAGATGTGTCGACGGTTGTGGCTGCGGCACAAAGAGGTTTGGGTGTCATGGATCTCAAACAGGTTCGCATGGTTTGAAAAACTCCTCCTGGACATACGCCCGCAAAATCAGTCAGAGCTTCTGCCTGGCGGTTTTTCTGTGGCTTTTCCTGCAGACGGAATATCGTGGCATCGACCAACTGCCCTATCCGGTCAGCCTGTTGTTTCGCATTGACCCTCTCGCCGCATTAGCGGACTTTCTCGCACCCGGGCCCTTCGGCTGGCAAGTTCTCTGGCCCGCTCTTTTGATCCTTCTGGGAACAGTTTTGTTCGGCCGGTTTTTTTGTGGCTGGATTTGCCCGCTTGGCAGCACGCTTGATGGTCTCGGCAAGGTCATCGGCCGTGGTCGCCGAACCTTTTCACCCGGCTGGCGACGGGTTAAATACTACTTGCTGATCGGTATGGGGACCGCGACTCTTTTCGGAGTGCAGCTGTTGGGACTCTTCGACCCTCTCGCCATCTTTCTGCGTTCGCTGACCCTCGCTGTTTATCCTGCATATAATTACGGGCTGAACAGGATCTTTGATTTTTTTTACGAGCACAATGTTCCGCTGCTCTCGGCCACCGCTAAAAACTCTTATCCCTTCTTCCGTGATAACCTGATGGCTTTTCATCAGCCGATTTTTGCCCTCGGCCTCTTTACCCTGATAATTTTCCTGACCATCCTGCTGTTAGAGAAGGTCGAGCATCGTTTCTGGTGCAAGAACCTTTGTCCGCTTGGTGGCCTGCTTGGTCTTTGTTCCCGCTACGCGATTTTACAACGGACCCCGCAGAAACTTTGTGCTGATTGCAAGTCCTGCGACAGCCTCTGTCGTTCAGGGGCCGTGCGTAGCTCGGGACATATGCGTAGCGAGTGTTTGCTCTGCATGGATTGCACCGGCTTCTGCCCGGAAGAGCGGGTACACTTTGGCTTAAGGACCGGTTCCGATCATTACGTCGGCGTTGATCTGCAGCGTCGGGGTGTCCTCACCGCCATGGCCAGCGGCGTCATGATGGCACCGGCCGTGCGCATCGGTCCGGTCACTCATGAGCAGAACCCTTACCTGATCCGTCCACCGGGAGCCGTTGCCGAGGATGAATTTCTGCAACGCTGCGTACGCTGTGCCGAATGTATGAAAGTCTGTATCGGGCGCACTCTGCAGCCTGCGCTGCTTCAAGCTGGTCCCGTTGGTTTGTGGACGCCCCTGGTGGTGCCTCGCATCGGTTACTGTGAATACAACTGCACGCTTTGCGGACAGGTTTGCCCGACTGGAGCGATCGCACCGTTAAAGCTGCCAGAAAAGAAGAAAAACGTGATCGGCCTGGCCGTTATCAAAAAAGACCGCTGCCTGCCTTTCGCCAAGGGCGTTGAATGCCTGGTTTGTGAGGAGCATTGCCCGACTGGTGAAAAGGCGATCGTCATGGAGGAGAAAGAGCTGTTGGTCGATGGTGAAATGCGGCGCCTCAAGTTCCCCAGGATCATCGACAAACTTTGTATCGGTTGCGGGATCTGCGAAACAAAATGTCCGGTAGAAGGCGCTAGCGCAGTTCGTATTATCAACGAGGGTGAGAGCCGTCGCAAGCGTTCTGAGCTTCTTGCCGGGCCCTATGGCTGATATGCCTCTCCTGTTGAAAATCCTCCTCCTGTTCCTTTTTTCCCCGGCTGTTTCGATGGCGTCAGATGTCATTGAACTCGGCAGTTTTTCCAGCTCAGGGCTGTCCGGTTGGTCTGAAAAGAGCTTTAAAGGGACGACGGAGTACCGAATTGTCGAGGAGGGCGGTGAGAAGGTTCTGTACGCCAAAAGTGAGAAGGCGGCCTCAGGCTTGGTCTTTGAAACAAGTTTTGACCCGCAGGAGTTTCCGATTTTGAGCTGGCGCTGGAAAGTCAGCGATACGATCAGCAAGGGTGATAGTCGTAGCAAGGCCGGAGATGATTACGCGGCTCGTATTTATGTTGTCTTTCCTCACTGGTTTTTCCTGAAGACAAAAACCCTGAATTATATCTGGGCCAATCAATTACCAAAAAATTCAAGTCAGCTGAGTGTCTATACCAGTAATGCTATGATGATCGCCGTTGAAAGCGGTTCTGCCAAAGCCGGAGAGTGGGTCACCGTCCAGCGCAATCTCCTTGATGATTATCGTAAGGCTTTTGCTGAGGAGCCAACGAAGGTCGGTGCGATCGCCATCATGACTGATACGGATAACACCGGGGAAGCAGCTGAGGCCTGGTATGGTGATATAAAAGTCCTCCGTAAATAAACCTTCCTGCTCATCGTCCCAGAAATTTCTTTTTTTTCCGTTATACTTTAAGCGTGGTCATCAGTTATTGCTGTCGAAATTCTGGTCTAAGGGAGGCTTTCATGTCATTGGTTAAAACCTGGTACACGCCTGAGTCTGCTGCAGACAAGTTTGGTATTCAGATTGGTCAATTGCAGGAGTGGGTTAAGGAAGGGCTGGTGCGGTCGGAACAGGAAGGCGAGAAGGTCGTTCGCGTAAATATCGATGATGTGCGCCTTGAAGTGGAGGCCATGGTCCAGCGCTCCTGATTTTGCCGTATCCTGAGAGATAAAATCAAAGAGCCCTTGGGCAAGACGAATCGTCTTTACTCAAGGGCTCTTTTCCTATTCTAAT
>JBFLJZ010000119.1:0-6452 GCA_040882925.1 Desulfuromonadales bacterium | reverse complement strand
TCGTTTTTATTGGCGCGCGATACAGGATTCGAACCTGTGACCTCTGCCTCCGGAGGGCAGCGCTCTATCCAGCTGAGCTAATCGCGCGAGGGCTTGCTTTATACCCCAATTGATGGGCCATTGCAACCGCTAAACAAGCGCATGCAGAGAGTTTCCGGTCAAGCTTACCTGGCCGACGAGAAGGGCGCTGCGTGACTGACACGCAGCACCCGTATGCTTGCAACACGACGGTCTGCGGAGATCAGCCGCCTTCCTCTTCGTAGGCCTTCCGCACCAGCAGGAAGATCACCCCGGCGAGGATAAACAGGCCGATGACGACGCTGCCCCAGAGCTTGCGCTGGCCCAGCGTACGGTCGATTTCGACGACCTGTTCATTGATTTTGCCCAGCTCGGCCTGCACGTCAGCGGTTTCTCTGCGCACCCGCTCGACATCGACGCCGTGGAAGGTGCGATGGAAGATGTTACGCTGGTTGAACAGGGTGCCTTCCATCTCATCGACGGCGAAACCGAGGCGGTAGAGACGGTCGAGGTTTTGCTCGACATCCTTGATCATGGTGTCGGTTTCGACCAGTGCCAGCCTGATCAGGGCGGCCCGTTCATAGCTGTGGCAGCGCGAGCAGTCTTCCTCGTTGATCAGATCGAGGCCGGCCTCCTTGACGGCGTGATTGCCGTGACAGATGACGCACTGCGCGCCGCCCTCGGCAAGCGCTTGGCCATGGGCTCCGGCACTGTAGGCCTCGAAAATCCCGACGTGGCAGCGGCCGCAGAATTCCGGGACGTCCTCGTACTCCGGTGCACCGAGGAAGCCCTTGTCCGGGTTCTTGGCCATGGCCATATCGGTCGCGTCGCCGCCGTGACAGTCGTGACAGGAGATGCCGTTGGCGGCGTGCACGCTGGTCTGCCAATCGGCAACCGGCGCACTGAGATGACCGGACAGGCCGGCGTGGCATTGCAGACAGACGGACTCGGCGGCCAGACTTGCGGCAGGAATCGATAACAGGACCAGGCCTGCGACCAGAGATAACCAGATAACAGCGCGACTCATGAGTAGTGCCCCCAGATGGAAATGGCCACAAACAGGAGAATCCCGAGAACGTAGCAGGTTACAAACAGCGGCCGCTTGGCCGGTCGTCTTTCCGGACCACGGTCAATGAAAGGCAGCAGCGCCAGGAAGGTCATGAACGCGACCTGCACGCCCAAACCGATAATTTCGCTTGGGAAAATCTTCAGTGTCTGGTAGGCCCAGAGGAAATACCACTCCGGCTTGATGTTCGGTGGCGTAACAAACGGGTCCGCCGGCTGGAAGGCCGATTCGGGGAAGAACATGCCCGGCGCGTAGAAGATGATCGCCAGCATGAAGGCGATAAAAAAGCTGATCACGGCGGCATCTTTGACAAAATAGTTCGGGAAGAAGGGGATGCCGTCCGGATGTTTCTCGTGCTCGAAGAAGGGCAGCTCTTGCGAGGCCTTGTATTCCTTGCCGAAAGGCGGCGACGAAATACCACGGCGCTTGACACAGAAGAGATGGGCACCGATCAGGCCGAGCAGGACCAGCGGCATGCCAACCACATGCAGGGCGAAAAAACGTCCCAGGGTCTGGTTGTCGACCGTCGGCCCGCCGCGCAGGAACTCGACCAGGTAGTTGCCGACCACCGGGATGGCCCCGGCGGCGTCGGTGGCGACCGTGGTGGCCCAGAACGAAAGCTGGCTCCAGGGCAGCAGGTATCCGGTCAGGCAAAGCCCCAGCGCGAGGTTCAGGATGGTGAACCCGGTCAGCCAGGTAAACTCGCGCCGCCCCTTGTAGCTGCCCATGAAGAGCACCGACAGCATGTGCAGCACCAGGGCAATCATGATCACGTTGGCCCCGACCGCGTGCAGCATCCTGAACAGCCAGCCGTAGGGCACTTCGTTCATGATGTATTGGACGCTGGCGAACGCCTTATCGGCGTGCGGCACGTAAAACATGAGCAGCAGGATGCCGGTGATGATCTGAATCTTGAACAATACGATCAGCACCGCACCGAGCGTGTACCAGACGTTGACATTGCGCGGCAGCAGGTAGCCGCTGAGCTCCTTGGTGTAAATGTCCTTGACGCCGAGGCGCACGTCAATGAAATCGACCAGCCACTTTATCGGTTGCATAAGAAGCCTCCTATCCGATCTTCAACTGGTCGCCTTCAAGCTCGACGGCGAGGGTTTCCAGGGGTGACGGCGGGGGGCCGCCAAGGACCTGGCCTACCGCTGAGAAACGGCCGCCATGGCACGGGCAGAGGAACTCCCCGGCCTGCTCTTGCCAGGCAACCACGCAGCCGAGGTGGGTGCAGACTGCCGAGAGAGCGACAAACTCGCCCGGCTCAGGCTGCAGAACAACAGCCGGCTTGCCCTGATATTGGAAAAAGTGCGCTTTCCCCCCGGCGACGTCGCCGCGTGCGACAATCACCTTGTCGCCGCTGCCGTCAGTTTCGATCGGGGAAAGGAAACGGAAAACCGGCCAGGCAAAGGCGGCACCGATCAGCGCGCCGAGCCCGCCAAGCATAGTGAAGAGAAACTTGCGCCGCTGCGGGGGCGAGACATTGGTCGTCATGGAATCTCCTTGGCAGATTAAATGGGATCAGGCGATAAAAACCTATCCAGTATAATACAGTCGTAGTGTCATGCAATAGCGGAATGGCCAACCGGACAGATAAAACCCGTTATTTGCGAATCGCGGCGTAAACCGGAATACGCAGCTGGTTTTGCGGCACGCCAGCCACCGGCACCAGCACATAGCCGCTGAAACGCGTCGTACCGGGTTTTGGCGAAAGCATCAACTCCAGAACGACTTCTTCTCCCCTGGCCAGGGTGGTCTCCGGCATTTCGGCCAGAAGCTCGGCGGCTGTCGTACTCGGTGCTCCGATTGATAGCGGTTTTTCGCCCTGGTTACGCAGCACGACCTTCGATACCAGCGTCTGTTCGCCGGCCACTGTGCCGAAGTTGACCTGCTCCGGTTCCACGGCAACAATCTCGAGAACCTCGCCCTTGATCGTAAGTTGCACGAGCGGTTTAACCGGATCGTTGCTGTACAGGTAGATCGTCTTGCTGACATGGCCACGGAAACGGGCACTGTCAAAATTAGCCTGAACCTTGCCCTTGGCATCGGGAGCCAGGTTCTTGTCCGAAACCAGAGCGGCCGTACAGCCACAAGAGCTGCGCACCCGGTCGATCAAAAGAGGATCCTGTCCGGCATTGACAAATTCGAAAACATGCAGGACTTTCTCGCCCTGGTATACTTCACCGAAATCGAATTGCGTGCTGGCGAACTGCATGTCCGGAGCGGCACAGGCAAGGGAAGCGTACAGGCAGATCAAGCTGACCAAGACAGGGCAAACTATACTGCGCATCGGCAGACTCCAAGGTTGAGATCAAGACAGATCAAAGGGCCTTTGATGGCGACGATTATAACACAGGATTTTGCCGCATCAGGCGATGATTTTGCGCCTGTGAAAAAATTGACATCAGTTGACCGCTTTGCTATAGAATAGCCGATTATGGCGAGCCCGAACACCTCTAAAAACAAGCATTCATTAACACAACTTTTTTCTGCGGCAGAAATCGCAGCCAGGGTCAAAGAACTTGCCGGCAAGATCGACAAGGATTACGATGGCCGCGAGATCCTGATGATTGCTGTGCTCAAGGGGTCTTTCCTGTTTATCGCCGACCTGGTCAGGGCGGTCAAGTCTCCGACGGTCATTGACTTTGTCCGCCTGGCCAGCTACGGCTCGGCGACTCAGTCGTCCGGCATTATTGAAGTCCGCAAGGACCTGGAGATGTCGATCAAGGACAAGCATGTTCTGATCGTGGAAGATATCGTCGACAGCGGTCAGACCCTCGAATCGCTGCGCAACATGCTCCTGAATCGTCAGCCTGCGAGCCTGCGAATCTGCACATTGATCGACAAGCAGGCTCACCGCGTCACCAATGTCCCGGTTGACTATATCGGGTTTTCCATGGACGACGGCTTCATCGTTGGTTATGGTTTGGACTTTGACGAAAGATACCGAGACCTGCCCGACATCCGTGTGGTCGAGAGTGTCTGAATCTACAACGTAGGAGAAACTGAATGATCGTTCAGTGCGAAGCCTGTCAAACGCGTTTCCGTTTGGCAGATGAAAAAATCAAGCCCGGCGGTATCAAGGTCCGTTGCTCGAAATGCAAAGAGATCTTTAGCGTAGCACCACCCGAACCGGAGCCGGTTGAAGAGACAGTCGATTTCGGTGCTTTCAATATGGAAGCCGTCCCCGAAGAACAACCGAGCGAAACTGCGGCTGCCGACAGTCCGGCAGAAGATGCCTCAGCACCGCAGCAAGAGCCTGCTTCAGACACAGAGGCTGAACAGGTCCCTGAACCAGCCGAAGAAGCACAAAGCAGCGACGCACGGGACGATGAGCTGGACTTCAGTAGACTTGCACAGGATATGGACGATGCGGCGACTGGTGAAGAGCCCGCCGAAGAGTTCTTTTTTGCCGATACCAGTCAGCCTGTCGATGGCGATGAAACATCATCAGCCGCTGATACTGACGTTATAGAAGAGACCGGCGCCGCACAACCTGAAGGAGCACCTGCCGATTTCGACGCGTCAGCCGAAGAGGACGATGAACCGGGCGGTCCTATCGAATTCGGCTTCGAAGAAGACTCAGCCACTCCCGGCGAACAGGCAAGCGCAAAACCAGCGGTGAGAGAAGAGGAAGAGCAGGAGGCTGTAGAGTTCTCTTTCGAAACAACCGACGCTGAAGATACGGCAGCACAGACTGGCGAGGAACCAGCGGACTTTGACTTCGGCGACCAGGATGACGACAACGCTTTCAGCTTTGACGATCAGAGCCCGGGCGAGAGCGGCACTGCTGACGAATGGGGTGAGGATTCACCTGCCGGCGACACCTTTGACTTCGATGAGCCACACTTTGACAGTGATACCAGCGAATCGGAAAGCACATCGGGCGATGCGGCAGAAGCCGGTATGCAGTTCGGTGAAATCGACTTCTCCAGCGATGAGACGGACAGCGCCACACCAAGCTTGCCGACCGAAGATCCCTACGCCAAAGCGCCCGTCGAATCACAGGACGAGCCGGGGCCTTTCACACCACGCAAGCAGACGCCATCGCCATCCCGCGCGGATGACGTCGAAGAACCCTTGCCGGTTCCTCCGCCGCCGAAAAAGAGCTCCCTGTCACGGATCCTTCTGCTGCTGATTCTGCTGCTGGTTGTCCTCGGCGGCGCGGCCGGTTTCCTGTTTATGCAGGAGGGTTCCGTCAACCTGACTGCGGTGACGCAATACTTGCCATTCCTCAAGGATTATGTCGGCGGACCACAGGAGGCTGCCCGTGGGGATCGCATCGGCATCAACATCAGCGACAGTTCATATGTCAACGGTCAGGCCGGCCAGATGCTGGTCATCCAGGGAGCCGCGGTCAACAATTACACCGGCAATCGCTCATCGATTGTCATCAAAGGCACGCTACTCGACGCCCAGGGCAAAGCGCTACGTCAGCAGACCGTCTTCTGCGGCAACCCTCTTGATGAAACAGCACTGGCAAAAATGCCCTTCAGTGCCATCGAAGAAGCGATGAACAATGAATTTGGCGACAGCCTGTCCAACATAAATATTGCCGCCGGAGCATCAATCCCGTTCACCATTGTCTTCCGCAACCTGCCCGCCGGAATCGCCAACATCAACGTCGAAGTGGTCGATTCCAAACCGGGTGGCGGCTGACAAACGAAGCGATATCGCGACAAAAAAAAGGCCGTACCTGAAACAGGTACGGCCTTTACTTTCTAAATCCAACCCTTAAATTACATTGAGGCTCAGGGAGCTTCAATCGCGTCAACGGGACAGCTGTCAACACAGGCGCCACAGTCAGTGCAGGTCGCAGCGTCGATCACATGCATTTCACCCTGCTCGCTGATCGCATCGACCGGGCAGGTGTCCACACAAGCAGCGCAATTGATACACTCATCATTAATTGTGTAGGCCATAAAACTTTTCCTCCTCTTTGGTATTTGTTTGTCGCGAATCTTTTGCGAGCGAGTTTACCGCAACAGGAAAATTCTGTCCAGCGCAATCCAAACCTAAAAATACTTGCAATTTTGCCAACCTTACTTTACCCTTTCACAACATGTTTTACGCCTGTCAGGCCTTATAAAACCTGTATTGACAAAAATTTCAACCCGACTAAAATTCTGACTTTAAAACGGTATTTTGTTTCTTCATTTTAAAAAAAATTACAAATCTGCTTTCTAGGAGGAAATGGCTATGGATATTCTGGCCCTTAATTGCGGAAGTTCATCGGTAAAATATCAACTCTACGACTGGGAGAAAAAGGAAGTCATCGCCAAGGGCATGGTTGAGCGTGTCACGATTGGCGATTCTTTCATCATTCATGAAGTCCCCGGGCGGGAAACCTATCGTGAAGAAT
>JBFLJZ010000118.1:0-6173 GCA_040882925.1 Desulfuromonadales bacterium | reverse complement strand
GCAAACTGCGGCAGTCCCTGGGCTATATCGACCTCCACTTCAACCGGGTAGGCATCGATACCGAGCAGCGCCCCGGATAAAACCTTGGCGAGCATATATCCCTCCATTTTGTCATTACATGACCCCAGTGGGGTCGTCATATCAAATTACTATGAAACTGCTTGTCCAGGCCCTTGGCCGCATGTTTTGACCTTGCCAGCCTCCAGCCCCAAACGACCAGCCTCCGCCTTAACCTGAATGTTCCAGGTCATCCAGGTATTTCTCCGCAACGATTGCGGCAATCGCACCATCGCCGACTGCCGTGGCAATCTGCTTGAGGATCTTTTTACGCACATCACCGGCGGCGAAGACCCCCGTAATCGAAGTCCGGCAATCCGCATCGGTCAGGATGTAGCCTTCCCGGTCAAGCTCAAGAATTTCGGCAAGAAAATGCGCCTTGGGCGTTACCCCAATGGCAACGAACATGCCGGCCACCTCGAGCGTCTGCCGGGAGTCGTCCTGACGGTTGCGCAACACCAGGCTGGTCACCCCGCTGTTGTCGCCGACGGCTTCTTCGACGACACAATTCCAGATCGGTTCGATCTTATCGTTGGCAAAAATCCGCTCCTGCAGGACCTTGGTGGCCCGCAGTTCATCACGCCGGTGCACCAGGTAGACCTTGCTGGCAAAACGGCTCAGGAACAAGGCCTCTTCGGCAGCCGTATCGCCGCCGCCGATAATCGCGACCGGCACGTCGCGGAAAAAAGCGCCGTCGCAGGTCGCGCAATAGGAAACACCACGGCCGGTAAATTCGACTTCGCCGGGGACTCCGAGCTTGCTCGGCTCGGCACCGGTGGTAATAATCACGGCGCGGGCGCGGATCTCAGCGTCATCAATGGTCACCAGCTTCTCATTGCCCTGGTCAACCAGTCCGGTCACTTCGCCGGTCATCGTCTCCAGGCCGAATTCCTGGCAGTGCTCCTGGAAACGCATCATCAGGTCAGGGCCATCGATCCCCCCCGGGAAACCGGGATAGTTCTCAACCTTCGTCGTCGTCATCACCTGTCCGCCGAGGATCATGCGTTCCACCAGCAGGGTTTTGAGCTTGGCGCGGGAGGTATAAAGTCCAGCCGTCAGCCCGGCCGGGCCGCCACCGATAATCAGTATGTCGTAAAGGGTTTCTGTCATTTGCCGTCGTCCTGTTTCATACTGTGACATATCTGCCGAAAAGTGCCGGCTACCTTAACATAGCTCTGCCGAAAAGGGAATCTCCATCATGCTTGCTTTGGCCGGGCCCGGAGGCCTAGAATGATGACAACAGGATATCATGGAAATCATGACTGAACAGACCACGCCAAATCCTAGCCAGACGGGCCATGACCACCGCCAGCACGAACATGGCCACCTCGACCGTGGCATCACTCGCGGCTTTGTCATTGCCATCGGCCTGACCGCGGTCACCCTGATTGCTGAGCTGATCGGCGGGTTCTGGACCAACTCCCTGGCCCTGCTCTCCGACGCCGCCCACGTCTTCATGGACCTTTTCGCCCTGGTCCTGTCACTGACGGCGATCCATCTGGCCAGGTTCCCGGCCAGCGACACCCGCACCTACGGTTGGCATCGTGCCGAGATATTCGCCTCGCTGATCAATGGCACGACCCTGCTGCTGATCGCTTTCGGCATTCTCGGCGAAGCATGGGACCGCCTGCTCCATCCCGAAGCGGTCAAGAGCAAGGAGATGTTCATTATTGCGACGATCGGCCTGATCATGAACCTGATTGCCGCCGGTCGCCTGCATGGTCACTCTCACGACGACCTCAACGTGCGCAGCGCCTTTTTGCATGTCATCGGCGATGCAATCGCCTCGATCGGCGTCATCATCGGCGGCATCATCATGCTGTACACCGGCTGGTTCGTTATCGATGCCCTGATCTCCTTGGCAATCGTCCTGATTATCAGCTGGGGTGCGATCCGCATCCTGCGTCAAGCAGGGCATATCCTGCTCGAGGGTGTGCCGTCACACATCGACATCAATGAAATGGTGGCCATGATGAAAGATGTCACCGGCGTCAACAATGTTCACCACGTCCACGTCTGGTCGATCTGTTCACATATCACAGCTCTGTCGGCACATATCGATGTTCAACCGGACTACCGCTTGCGCCAGGGTGAAATTATCGGTAACCTCGAGGAGTTGCTCGAAAAAGAGTTTCACATCACGCACACAACGCTGCAGGGAGAATGTTCGAAATGCTCGACTGGTCCGCTGATCCAGCAGCTCAAACACCGGCCGCGCAAATCAGCCGATGACGGCCACCACAACCATCATTCACACTGAGATGTCATGCGCCGTTTGATCAAACCGATTTTCTGGACCGCCCTGTTTCTGCTCATGCTGCTGGTGATCGACCAGTTCTTTGTCCAGGTGCCTCCGATCCATCCGGCCCATCAAGCCGTCAGCAACTTCTATAAAGACTTCCGCGGCCGCTTGATCGGCCTGACTTTCGGCGAGAAGCAGATCGAACCGGAATCTGTCGAAGCCGTTATCGAAAATCAGCAGTCCGCAAAGGGAAAAACCACAGCAAAAAACGCCGGGACGCCGGACAATAAACCGGCCAGAGCGGCCAAGGACAGGCCACCCGAGCCAGCGCAACGTTACATCTACTCTGACGGCAAGGGCGAGCTGCACTTTGCCGACTCGCTCGAAGAGGTTCCGGACAAATACCGCGGACAGGCGCAGCCAATGGGGGAATGACAGGGGCTGGAGGCTGGAGGCTGGAGGCTGCCAACCTTTTCATTTGCAATGATCGATCTTGCTTTTTCCCGCCACGCGCCACGCGCTACTCGTTTCACAAGAGCTTGCCGTAGACCTCCGGTCGACGGTCATCGTAGCAGCGAATCTGTGCGCGGTAATCGAGCATCTCCTGGTAATCGAAGACAGCCAGCGGTACGGCATCTGTTTGCTTGCCCTCGGCAAGCACGTCACCGCGCGCT
This sequence comes from Desulfuromonadales bacterium, assembly GCA_040882925.1. GTDB lineage: Bacteria > Desulfobacterota > Desulfuromonadia > Desulfuromonadales > BM103 > JAFDBW01. The sequence goes on along the minus strand of JBFLJZ010000118.1, from coordinate 3,200 downwards.
GAAAGGAGCAGGCTCATGCCGAAGAAGTCGAGCTTGCCCTGGAGACCACAGCAGTTGGCCGCCACAACGAACAGCTGGTTTTCCATCGCCCTGGCCCGCAGCAGCGTCCGCCAATGCTCCTGGCGCGGCTTGGGCCATTCCGCCGGCAGGCAGATAACCTCTGCTCCTTCCAAGGCCATCTTCCGGAACAGCTCCGGAAAACGCAGGTCGTAGCAGATGGCAACGCCAAGCCGTCCGGCCGAAGTCGCAACGACCAGGGAGCTGTCACCGGGAGAGAGAAAGCGGTCTTCACCCATGGTTGAAAACATATGCAGCTTACGGTAACTGTCAAGGAATTCACCCCGATCAATGACATAGGCGGTATTATAAATCCGGTCATCAACCTGCTCCGGCAAACTGCCGACCACAACCATGCCGTGCTGCGCAGACCACCCGGCAACCGCTTCCAGAACCCTGGGCGTTTCTGCGGCATGCTTTGCCAACCTTTTGTAATCGTATCCGGCACTCCACATCTCCGGCAGAACCGCCAGCTGCGCCCCCTGCTTTGCCGCCCGTTCCAGCCCCGCAGCCGCTCTGTTCAGGTTCTGATCAACTTCACCGAGCACGATATTGAATTGGACAGCGGCAGCACACAGTCTTTTGTCCATGACTTCTCCCGATATAAAACAAAGTTTTATGCAAACCCCTGATAGCCTTGCAAACGACTTGGCAGATGATTATATGCGACTCGCAAAAGACACACAAGAGCTCCATGATGCATAGGGATTATCTTGACCGGAACGCAAAAATCATGCTATGACGTGTGGCATTTTGGTAGCTAGACTGATGTTCTAGTTGCCTGCATTTTAGTGTGTGTTGCGCATGCAACTGTTTTGCTTGACTCCAGTTGGGCCAGCCGAGAGACATGAAAGCCAAAGTTGCCACATTTGCAGTGATGTTGATCTTTTGGATCGTGTTGTCGGGCATGTTCGACGCCTTTCACCTGAGTCTCGGCGTGATCTGTTGCCTGCTGGTTGCCCATTTCAGTCATGATCTGCTTTTTTACGGTGACGACAAGGCGGCCTGGGGACGCGGCGTGATTGGCTTGATCGGCTACCTGCCCTGGCTCTTCTACCAGATCATCCTGGCCAACCTGGAGGTCTCTTACGTCGTGCTGCATCCGCAGATGCTCGACAAGATCGACCCGCATGTCGTCCGTTTCAAGACCAAGCTCAAACGGCCGATCTCCAAGGTGACTTTTGCCCAGTCCATCACCCTGACCCCGGGCACCATCACGGTCAGCATCCACAACGACGAATTCTCCGTTTACGCCCTGACCCGCAAGGCCAGCGACGCCCTGCCCGGCGAAATGGAAGAGCGGGTCGCCCGCGCCCTGGAGTCCGGCCGATGATGCACGCGTTTTTTCTCGCCATGGCAATCGCGCTGGTCGTGTTGATGATCCTGAGCCTGGTGCGCGCGGTCATCGGCCCGACCATCCTTGACCGGATCCTCGGCGGCAACGTCATCGGCACCAAGACCGTGGTCCTGCTGCTGCTGATCGGGGAGCTCTACAACAACCTCGGCATGTTCATCGATATCGCGATTGCCTACGCGCTGCTGAATTTTATTGCCACGCTTGGCGCGAGCAAGTTTTTCCTGCACCGGCTTGGCGTCTTCCTTGAAGAACAGGAACAGGAGGAGAATCCATGACGGTGTTGTCGGTCATCGCCATGATCCTGATCCTGCTGGGGCTGTTCTTTTTCTTCACAGGAACTGTGGGGATTCTGCGCCTGCCGGACTTTTGCACACGCATGCATGCCGCCGGCAAATGCGACTCACTGGCCGCGACCCTGATGATCTGCGGGATCGCAGTCTACAACCTGCAACCCTTCACGTTCGGTGCACTGCTGGTCAGTATCAAGCTGCTGCTGATCGCCCTGTTCGTGTTCATCGCCAACCCGACGGCCACGCACGTAATCACCGAAGCCGCACTGGTGCTTGGCGTCAAACCGTGGAAGCGGACGGAGAAGAAAAAACCATGATCTGGCAACTTGACCTGATGATTCTGACCCTGGTGGTGGTTTGTGCCCTGGTAACGATCAACATCAAGGACCTGCTCGGGGCATCGGTGGTGTTCGGCATCTATTCGTTCATGATGTGTCTGCTCTGGGCCGAGATGGGTGCTGTCGACGTTGCCTTCACCGAAGCCACCGTCGGTGCCGGGGTCAGTACCATCTTCTTCATCTCGGCGATTTTCAGAACCACCCGGAGGAGCAAGGATTGAAAAATCTGGCCTTATTCGCAACCCTGGTCACAGGGGCGCTGTTGCTGTTCGGGACGAAGGATTTCCCGGCTTGGGGTGATCCGCAGAGCCCCGCCAGCACCCACCTTTCACCGGTCTACATCGAGCAGGCCGTCACACAGACCCATGTGCCGAACATCGTCACCGCGGTGCTCGGCGACTACCGAGGCTACGACACCATGTTCGAAACCGTGGTCATCTACTGTGCCGGCATTGCCGTACTCAGTGTTTTGGCCAGAGCCAGGGAAGAAAAGAAATGAGAGATATCAACGAACATACTCCCGGTGAAGACCTGATCATCAAGGCCGCGGTACGGCTGATGGTCCCTTTTGCCCAGTTGTTCGGTCTCTATGTCGTTGTCCACGGTCACTACAGCCCCGGGGGCGGCTTCCAGGGCGGGGTGATCCTCGGTGCTGCATTTATCATGCTGGCCCTGGCGTTCGACATGAAGACCTCCCAGCAGTACATGACCATCGGCGTCAACGCAGCTTTCAACAACCTCGGTGCTGCGATCTTCGTCGGGGTCGGTGTGCTCTGCGCTCTTTTCGGCGGGCTTTTCCTCGACTACAGCGCGCTTGACAAACTGATCCCGCTGGGTCCTGTCGAATGGCGTTCCTTCGGAATTTTCCTGGTGGAAGTCGGGGTCGGCTTCACGGTGATGAGCATCATGGTCCTGCTTTACTGGAACCTGAGCTCGGCCGGATCCATGGAAGAGGGGTTGTAGCATGGCAGCTTTCGTCGCCGAAATCGTCGCCAAGTACAATTACTGGATCTACGTGGTACTGATGATGATCGGTTTTTACGCCATGATCGGCAAGCGCAACCTGGTCAAGAAGCTGCTCGGCATGAACATCTTCCAGACCGCCATCATCCTGTTCTTCGTCTCCACCGGCGTCAAGAAGGGCGGCTCCATCCCGAT
>JBFLJZ010000117.1:0-15429 GCA_040882925.1 Desulfuromonadales bacterium | reverse complement strand
ATCTCTTCCGTTGCCAGGATATGCAAAAGGTCAGTCGCGATCTTGCCGTCAGCCTGTTTGGTATCCTCTATATCCCGGTATTGCTCGCTCATGCAGTCCTGCTCCGCGCTCTGCCGGATGGCCGCAACTGGCTATTCGTCGTGCTGTTTGTGGTGATGGCAAGTGATAGTCTGGCCTATCTTTTCGGCATGAAATATGGCAAGCACAGCCTGTACGAAGCGGTGAGCCCGAAAAAGACTGTTGAAGGCTCCATCGGTGGGCTGGTCGGCTCGGTACTCGGCGCAGCAATATGTAAATACTGGTTTTTCCCTGGGCTTAACTGGCTGGACATCATGCTTGTCGGCATCGGCGTCGGTGCCTTCAGTCAACTTGGCGACCTGGTTGAATCATTGCTGAAACGCAGCTTTGGGGTTAAAGATTCTGGCTCACTTGTCCCCGGGCACGGGGGCCTGCTCGACCGGCTCGACAGCTTGCTCTTTGCTTTTCCGCTGACCTACTACTATGCCGTGTGGGTGTTTGCATGAAATGCTTGGCCATCCTTGGTTCGACCGGCTCGATCGGTGTCAGTACGCTCGAAATCGTTGCCGAACACCCGGGTCGTTTTCAGGTTGTTGCTCTCACCGCAGGCCGTAATCTGGCTTTACTCGAAGAGCAGATTGCCCGTTTTTCTCCCGTCATGGTTGCTGTCCCCGACCGGGAAAACGCCAGGCTTCTAAAAGAAAGAATTGGCGGCAACGGCCCGGAAATCCTTTACGGGAATAAAGGCCTGATCTCTTGCGCTGCCGAGGCTCCGGCAGAGATGGTCGTCTCGGCAATTGTCGGGGCCGCCGGACTGGAACCGACTCTTGCAGCCATCGAAGCCGGCCGTGACATCGCCCTGGCCAACAAGGAGACCCTGGTGATTGCCGGCGAACTGGTGATGTCCGCCGTGGCAAAGTCCGGTTGCAGGCTTTTCCCGGTCGACAGCGAACACTCGGCGATTTATCAGTCGCTCGAAGGACACCGCAGGGAGGATGTGCGCCGCCTGATCCTGACGGCATCCGGAGGGCCTTTCCGTAACTGGTCGATCGATGAACTCTGTGCCGTGACCCCTAAAGATGCCTTGGCGCACCCTAACTGGAACATGGGCAGGAAAATCACCATCGATTCAGCAACCATGATGAACAAGGGGCTGGAAGTGATTGAGGCCCATTGGCTGTTCGATCTTTCGATTGACAAGATTGCAGTGCATATCCACCCGGAAAGTATCGTTCATTCGATGGTTGAATATGTTGACGGGGCAGTCATGGCACAACTCGGTATCCCTGATATGACAACGCCGATCGCCTATGCACTCAGCTACCCGGAAAGGTTGCCGCTGGATTTACCGCCGCTGGATCTCTGTCGCCTCGGCAAACTGCATTTTTCAGCGCCTGACCGCAAGTGTTTTCCGTGTCTCGACCTTGCCTATGATGCCATTCGTCGTGGTGGCACGACGCCTGCGGTATTGAACGCGGCCAACGAAATCGCCGTGGAAGCTTTTCTGTGCGAAAAGGTCGGATTCCTTGATATCCCGCGGATCATTGCGATGGTCATCGAAGGGTACTCGTGTACTGCTGTGGGCGGCCTGGATGAAATCCTGGCTGCAGATGCATGGGCTCGCCAGACGGCTGAATCAGTTATTGTTGAAATTCAAGGAGCTGCATACGCATGATAACTATCGCTGCCGGAATTGTAATGCTGGGCATTCTGGTCTTTGTTCATGAACTCGGGCATTTCTGCATCGCCAAGTTCTGTGGCGTCAAAGTCCTGAAATTCTCCCTTGGATTCGGTCCTCGACTGGTCTCGCGGCACTGGGGTGAGACCGAATACATGATTTGTGCGATTCCGCTCGGCGGTTATGTGCAGATGCTTGGAGAAGGCAGTGGAGAACAGGGTGAAGACGCAAATGTCTCGCCCGCTGAAGAGCACCGGTCTTTCGCCAAACAAAGCCTTTCCCGGCGGATGGCAATTGTTGCAGCGGGGCCGATCATGAACCTGGCCCTGCCATTTCTGGTCCTGCCCCTGGCGTACCTGGTCGGCATCAACCTGCCTGCCTACCTTGAAGAACCGCCTTGTGTCGGCTATGTGATTCCTGGATCAGACGCAGAAGAAGCCGGTTTCCAGACAGGCGACTGCATCGTTGCAATCACCGGTCAAGAGGTGACAACCTGGACTGATACCGGGCCGGCGTTAGTCAATGGTGTCGGTGAGCCAATCGTTTTTGAGCTTGACCGTTCAGGCCAGTTTGCCGAACTGACCATTGCAGAAGAGAATAGTGCCCTGGAAGGCCTGCAGTCGATCGGCATTTTGCCGCATATGGACGCGGTTATCGGTGCCCTTGCACCAGGGATGCCGGCGGTCGAGGCCGGTCTCGAAGCAGGGGATAAAATCATGTCCATAGGCGATCGTCAAATAGCGTCGTGGTATGAACTCAAGGACGCGATCCAGGAGGTTGGTGCGCGACCGGTCACGGTCGTTGTCGAACGCGATCAGGAGCGGCGTTCATTCAAAATTGTCCCTGAACAGGTTGACGATGACAAGAGTTACCTGATCGGCATTGCACCGGATCAGGAGACCGTGTTCAAACGTTTCTCGCTCGGTGCATCTATCAGGGCCGGGGCAGATCGTAGCATGGAGCTGATAGAGTTGACCCTGGTTTTCATTCAGAAGCTGTTTGCCGGCCATGTTTCGACTAGCAATATCGGTGGGCCGATCACTGTGGTACAGATTGCCGGACAGGCCGCACAGACAGACCTCTCGAGTATCCTGAGCGTTTTAGCTTTTCTGAGCATCCAGCTGGGCATCCTCAACCTCTTGCCGATTCCGATTCTGGATGGCGGTCATCTCTTCTTTTACGCGTTCGAAATGGTTTTCCGGCGACCGCTCTCGTTACGTGCCCGGGAATGGGCGCAGCAGCTCGGGCTGATTCTGTTGATCATGTTGATGGTCCTCGCTTTCTACAACGATATTGTGCGCATGCTCGGGAGTTGATATGTCGCCCGTCCTGCTGACCATTCAGACCGCATCCCCCGCAGGCAGTATTGCACTGACTGCCGGTGATCGCCTGCTCGCCGAGTTCAACCTCGATGTGCGTAAAACCCCGACGGAATGGCTGCTGCAGTCGATTGAGGGCCTGCTCGACAAAACAAATATCAAACAGACCGATCTGGATGGCATTGCCGTGGTGCACGGTCCTGGCTCTTTTACCGGGTTACGCGTCGGTTTGGCGACGGCCAAGGGGCTGTCTCTGGCGACGGGTTGTCCGTTGCTCGGCATCTCTTCTTTGCAGTGCGTCGCCATGCAGTTGCCATTTGCCGGTCTACCGGTCTGCGTCATGCTGGATGCACGCAAGCAGGAAGTTTACACGGCCAGTTACCGATGGGAAGCTGGAGGCCCCCAGCCGATCTCGGCAGAAACGGTGATCGGCCCCGAACAGTGGCTGGCAAAAATCAGTGGCGAGACCTTGTTCGCAGGAAACGGCGCCCAGGTATACAGGACACTGATCGTCAGACAAATGGGCGATCGCGCGCATTTTGCGCCGGCGTTCGTCAACCTGCCACGTGCCGCCGGGGCGGCCGCCCTGGCAGGGCGTGAATGGGCAGCAGGGCGAACCTTCACGGCGGATCAACTGATGCCAAATTATCTGCGTCCTTCGGAAGCCGAACTTAATTTGCATAACAAGAAAAAATAGGGGAATTCTGTGTTGACAACCCTGTCACCGGTTCGCTATTTTTTAATGACCGTTCGTCTATCCCATCCTTACCAACTCAGGAGGTGCTCATGGCAGAGAATGACATGAATTTGATCCAACGCTTGAGTGAAGAGAACCCGAGATTCAGAAAGCTGCACGAAGAACACTTGCTATTTGAAAAACAGTTGCAAGAACTCGACGAAAGAACCTACCTGACCCCAGAGGAAGATCTCGAACGGAAAAAGATACAGAAACTGAAGCTGGCCGGCAAAGATGAAATGGAAACCATCCTCCGCGAATTTCGCCAGTAATTTATCTTCTCACAGTTTCCTCAGGGGCCGATTTCTCGGCCCCTGATTCTTTTCTTTTGCATTAATTCTCGCACCATTGAAGAAACCTTGGTTTTTTTGTCTTTTGCTCTTTACCTCATGGTTTTCCGCGGGTATAAAGAGCGGATATCTTGATCGATAGAACAGAGTTATGTCTAGGAGAAAATAAAACCATGAGCCAGAAACGCAGCAGTGCCATCACCGAGGGATTTGAACGTACACCGCACCGGGCCTTATTGAAAGGGACTGGGGTGCCCCAGGAAGAGATGGGCAAGCCTTTCATCGGCATTGCCTCCTCCTTCACTGACCTGATCCCGGGCCATACCGGCATGCGTGATCTGGAGCGTTTCATAGAAAAGGGTGTCCACACGGGAGGCGGGTATTCCTTTATCTTTGGTATCCCCGGGGTCTGCGATGGTATTGCCATGGGCCATCGCGGCATGCATTATTCCCTGCCGACCCGCGAGTTGATTGCCGATATGGTCGAGTCAATCGCCGAAGCTCATCGCTTGGACGGGCTGGTCCTGCTGACCAATTGTGACAAGATTACTCCGGGCATGCTGATGGCTGCGGCGCGCCTCGATATTCCCTGTATCGTCGTCACTGCCGGTCCGATGATGACCGGTGCCGGCCGCGAAGGGCGCAAGTTCTCCTTTGTTACGGACACATTTGAAGCCATGGCACAGTACAAGGCCGGAGTGATCGACGAGCAGGAACTGATGATGTGTGAGGACAAGGCCTGCCCGACTGCTGGTTCCTGCCAGGGCCTCTTTACTGCCAATACCATGGCCATTCTCACGGAAACCCTTGGCATGAGTCTGGTGCGCTGCGGGACCTCTCTGGCGGTTTCTTCAATGAAACGCCGGATCGCTTTTGCCAGCGGTGAACGTATCGTCAGCCTCGTGCGCGAACAGATTACACCGCGACAGATCATGACCAGGGCCGCATTTGAAAATGCCATCCGGGTCGATCTGGCCCTCGGCGGTTCGAGCAATACCGTCTTGCACCTGCTGTCGATCGCACGGGAAGCGGGAGTTGAGCTGCCGCTTGAGGACTTTGACCGCCTCGGCCGTGAGACCCCGCAACTGGCTTCAATGAATCCGGGCGGCAAGCATTTCATGGAAGACCTTGATGCGGCCGGCGGTGTCCCAGGGGTCCTCTATCAGCTGCGTAATCTGATCAACGACAATCCGACCCTGACCGGTCCAACAGTCAAGGAGATCGCCGCCAGTGTTGCGTCCGTTGACGATGAGATTATCCAGCCGGCTGACCGGCCGGTTCGTGCCGAAGGTGGCCTGGCCATCCTGTCCGGCAACCTGGCGCCGCTCGGTTCAGTCGTCAAGCAGTCAGGCGTCTCGGAACAGATGATGACCTTTGAAGGCGCGGCCCGCTGTTTCGACTCCGAAGAAGCCGCCATGGAAGCCCTGATGGGAGGGCAAGTGATCGCCGGCGACGTGGTCGTGATTCGCTACGAGGGTCCCAAGGGCGGTCCGGGGATGCGGGAGATGCTGGCCCCGACCGCGACGCTGATGGGCCTCGGCCTGGGCGACAGCGTCGCGCTGATCACCGATGGCCGTTTCTCCGGCGGCACGCGCGGACCGTGCATTGGACATATTTCACCTGAAGCCGCCGAAGGCGGCATGATCGCCCTGGTCGAGGACGGTGACAGGATCCGTCTCGATATCCCGAACCGCAGGTTGGACCTGCTGGTGGACGATGCGGAGCTGGAAAAACGCCGCTCGGCCTGGCAGGCGCCGGAGGCAAAGATCAAGACCGGCTGGCTCGCCCGCTACGCCAAGGTCGTGACTTCGGCCAACACCGGGGCGATCTGCAAGTAACCCAGATATTCAAGACCGGCCCGTCGACACGGGCCGTTGCGAGGAGGATGAAGTGAAACTGACCGGTTCAAAGATACTTCTGGAATGTCTGCTCCAGGAGGATGTCGATACAATCTTCGGCTATCCCGGTGGCACAGTGATCAATATTTACGATGACTTATTGGATTCACCGATCAACCACATTCTGACCCGACATGAGCAGGCCGCGGTCCATGCTGCCGATGGCTACGCCCGTGCCACCGGCAAGGTCGGCGTCGTCGTCGCCACCAGCGGCCCCGGTGCGACCAATACCATTACCGGAATTGCCACCGCCTACATGGATTCCATCCCCATGGTTGTGATCACCGGCCAGGTGCCGACCCCGTTGATCGGCAATGACGCTTTTCAGGAAGCGGACGTGATGGGCCTGACGCGCCCGATCACCAAGCATAATTACCTGGTCAGGGACATCAGGGACCTGGCTGAGACGGTCAAGAAAGCATTTTACATCGCCCGTACCGGCCGCCCGGGTCCGGTGGTCATCGACCTGCCGAAAGATGTCCAGTTGGCGACGACCAAGTTCGAATATCCCGAGTCAGTCGAGCTGCGCGGCTACAAACCGACCTTCAGCGGCAATATGCGTATGATCGACAAGGCGGCAAAAATGATCCTGTCGGCGAAGAAACCGGTTCTCTACGTCGGCGGCGGCGCCTCTTTGACCGATGCCCATGACGAGCTGCTGGAACTTGCCGAAATGCTCCAGGCTCCGGTTACAACGACCCTGATGGGGATGGCCAGCTTTCCGAAGCGACATGACTTGTCCCTCGGCATGCTCGGCATGCACGGCACCTACTACGCCAACATGGCAGTGACCAACTCCGACCTGCTGATCGCCCTGGGTGCGCGCTTCGACGACCGGGTCACCGGCAAGATCGCGACTTTCGCTCCGCATGCCAAGGTCATACATGTCGATATCGACCCGACCTCGATCAAGAAGAACGTGCGGGTCGATCTGCCGATCGTCGGTGATTTGCGCGACGTGTTGAGAAAGCTCAACAAGAAACTCACCGAACAGAAGGATGAGATCGCATTGCTGCACGAGGCGATGCAACCCTGGCATGATGAGATCGCCGGATGGCGCAAGGATCATCCGATGACCTACAAAACATCCAAAACCGAGATCAAGCCGCAGTTCGTGGTCGAGAAGCTGCGCGAATTGTCTGATGACGATGCCATCGTCACCACCGAAGTCGGCCAGCATCAGATGTGGACGGCACAATTTTTCGATTTTATCCGGCCGCGGACCTTCCTCTCCTCCGGTGGCCTGGGGACCATGGGTTACGGGCTGCCGGCAGCGCTCGGCGCCCAGGCCGCCTTCCCCAAGCGCCAGGTCATCGACATCTCCGGGGACGGCTCATTCCAGATGAACTCACAGGAGCTGGCAACCCTGGTGCAGTATCGGCTGCCGGTCAAAATCGTCATTCTCAACAATAATTTCCTCGGCATGGTGCGGCAGTGGCAGCAGCTTTTCTTCGATAAGCGCTACAGCCAGACCTGCATGGAACTGCCCATCGATTTCGTCAAGCTGGCAGAGGCCTACGGAGCCGTCGGACTGCGGGCGACCAAGCCGGGCGAAGTCGAAGAGGTGATCAAGCAGGCCTTCGACACCGCCGGGCCGGTTATCATGGAGTTCAAGGTGTCCCGCGAAGAGAACGTCATGCCGATGGTTCCCGCCGGCGCCGGAATCAATGAAATGCTGCTCAGAACCGCTTGACGGGGCTGTTCGCCAGGACGCCGCTGCGTCTGGTCTGAACAGCCGCGCCTGCGGCGGCGATCAGTCAGAATTTTTTAAGGAGTTTAGATAATGCGACACACAATTTCCGTGCTGGTGGAGAATGAATTCGGCGTGCTTTCCCGGGTCTCCGGGCTCTTCTCCGGCCGCGGATTCAATATCGAAAGCTTGTCGGTTGCGCCGACCCTTGACCCGACCATCTCACGCATGACGATTGTGACCAGCGGTGATGACCGGATCCTCGAACAGATCAACAAGCAACTGAACAAGCTGATCGATACGATCAAGATCATCGATTTCACCGGGGAAGATTTTGTCGAGCGGGAGATGGCGCTGATCAAGGTGACTGCGGAAGAATCGACCCGCGCCGAAGTGCTGCGTATTTGCGATATCTTCCGCGGCAAGGTGGTCGATGTCACCCCGAAGTGCTACACCGTCGAAGTGACCGGTTCGCCGGTCAAGGTCAACGCGATTATCGACCTTTTGCGTCCTCTGGGCATCAAGGAACTGGTGCGCTCCGGGCCGGTGGTCCTTGGCCGCGGTCCGAAGGGCTGGAAGTCGCGCTGAGCAGGGTCGTCGGATTGACCGGGCGGCCGAGCCGTGGCAATAAAAAATATTGGCCATGCTATTTCATTATGGTACTATCACCAGCTATTTAACTCATTAAACCCGTAAGGAGGCAAACGTGAAGGTCTATTACGACAAGGACGCCAATCTGGACGTCGTTAAGGGTAAAAAAATCGCCGTGATCGGTTATGGCAGCCAGGGCCACGCCCATGCCAACAACCTGAAAGAGAGCGGCATGGAAGTCATTGTCGCCGAATACCCGAAAGGTGGCGAGAACTGGACCAAGGCCGAGAAAGCCGGTCACACGGTCATGATGACGGCCGATGCCGTCAAGGCCGCCAACGTCATCATGATCCTGCTGCCCGACGAGATGCAGGCCGGCATCTACAACGAGCAGATTGCGCCGTATATCAATCCCGGCAGCTACGTCGGTTTTGCGCACGGCTTCAATATCCATTACAACCAGATTGTCCCCGCCGAGGATATCAACGTCTTCATGGTCGCCCCCAAGGGCCCCGGGCATACCGTGCGCAACGAATACGTCAACGGCGGTGGTGTCCCGTGCCTGATCGCCGTCGAGAAAGATCCTTCGGGTGATACCAAGGAAATCGCTCTCGCTTACGCCTCCGGCGTTGGCGGTGGCCGTTCCGGAATCATCGAGACCACGTTCCGCGAAGAAACGGAAACCGACCTGTTCGGTGAGCAGGCCGTCCTGTGCGGCGGTGCTACGGCCCTGGTGCAGACCGGCTTCGAAGTTCTGGTGGAAGCAGGCTATGCTCCGGAGATGGCCTATTTCGAATGTCTGCACGAGCTGAAGCTGATTGTCGATCTCCTCTATGAAGGCGGCATCGCCAACATGCGCTATTCGATCTCAAATACCGCCGAATTCGGCGATTTCACCCGCGGCCCGAGGATCATCAACGAAGACACCAAGGACGAGATGCGCCAGATCCTCTCGGAAATCCAGACCGGTGAATTTGCCCGTGAATGGATTCTCGAAACCAAGGCCAACAAGCCGGTTCTGAACGCCCTGCGTCGCCTCGGTGCCGAGCATCCGATCGAAGAAGTCGGTGAACGCCTGCGCGGCATGATGAGCTGGATCGGCAAGGACAAGCTGGTTGATAAAAGCAAAAACTGATTTATATTTTTCCTTGAGACGTGTTTATGTCCACGACGCAGTTTCCACAGGGAAACTAGCTGATGCAATCAAGGGCGGAGGCCGAAGCCCCCGCCCTTGATCTTTTGGTGACCTATCATGCGCAACCGACATCAACCGATAGCTGTCGAGGGTTATCCCTTTATCGCGTTCTTCGCTTTCCTGACCCTGGTGTTCAGCGGCTTCGACTGGTTCTGTCTGACCACTATCTGTCTTGGCCTGACCCTGTTCACGGTGTACTTTTTCCGCAATCCGGAGCGCACCCCGCCGGAGGATGTCAAGGCGATCGTCGCGCCCGCCGATGGCAAGGTTATCTTCGTCGGCAAGGTCCCTGAGAACCGCTATTTTGACGGCCAGGAGGTGACCAAGGTGAGCATCTTCATGAACGTCTTCAACGTTCACGTGAACCGCGTGCCGTTCGATTGCAAGGTCCTTGACCAGTTTTACAACAAAGGCCGCTTCCTCAACGCTTCGTTGGACAAGGCCAGCCTGGAAAACGAGCAGTCCGGAATGCTGCTGGAGACAGACTCGGGCATCAAGGTCCTCTGCGTGCAGATCGCCGGCCTTGTTGCCCGGCGGATCGTTTCCTACCCGGAGAACGGCGATCATCTGCAGAGGGGACAGCGCTACGGCCTGATTCGATTCGGTTCGCGGGTCGACCTCTATTTCCCTGACGGCGTTGAAGTATTATCGAGGGTCGGCGACAAGACAATCGCCGGCGAATCGGAACTGGGTTACCTGCGATGAGCCGTCTCGGGGGGGCATACGACAGTCGGAAAAGCCTGAAGCGGGGTGTCTACCTTTTGCCGAACCTGTTCACCACCGGCGGGCTGTTTGCAGGCTTCTACAGCATTGTTGCAGCGATGAAGGGGGATTACAACATCGCCGCCTGGTTCATCCTGATCGCGGCGATTTTTGACGCGCTGGACGGCAAGGTGGCCCGGCTGACAGGAACGACGAGCCAGTTCGGCGTCGAATACGACTCACTCGCTGACATTGTTTCGTTCGGTGTCGCACCGGGACTGCTGATGTATTCCTGGGCCCTGAAGCCCTTCGGCAAGTTCGGCTGGCTGGCCGCGTTTCTTTACGTTGTCTGCGGCGCACTGCGCCTGGCGCGTTTCAACGTACAGGTCAATACCGTCGAATCCCGGCGTTTTGTCGGTCTGCCGATTCCTGCCGCTGCCGGGATGGTCGCCTCCTGTGTTCTGCTCTTCTATCATCTGGGCGGCTCCGGAGAGATCAAGAAGTTCTCCGTGGTTCTTCTGATTTACGTCCTGGCCTACCTGATGGTCAGCAACCACAGCTATCATTCGTTCAAGGACCCGGAACTCGTCAAACGCCAGCCGTTCAGCTTCCTGGTCCTGGCGATCATATTCATTATCGTGATCGTCGCACAGCCGGAAATCATGCTTTTCAGTCTTGCTTCGATTTACGTGGCATCGGGACCGCTTGGCAGCTTGATCAGGTATTTCCGGCGCACCCCGCGCCAAGAGAGCCCTGCCGAAGAAGAGGTTGCACAACCCGCAAACGATGTCGGTGAGGATAAAAATCATCAGATATCTTGACAACGCGCCAGGATTGCTGTTTTATAAGTCAGAATTGTTAAAGGCGTTGAAGGGGAAGAGTAGGGTCAGACGCTGTCACAGAGAGCCGGTGGTGCTGCGAACCGGTACAGAATAAGACCTGAACTGGCCCCGGAGCTGCGGACGTCAAAGGCCATCGCCCGGCAAGGGCGAGCCGAGTAATTTCCGACGTGAGCCTGCGTAAACGGCCAATCGAGGATTTCGCTGCGGCGAGATCGAACAGGGTGGTACCGCGAAGCATAGCTCTCGCCCCTGACCGGGGCGGGAGTTTTTTATTTGCGCAAACCAACAGCTGGAAGGGGGTGGTTCTGTGGAATCCGACCTGAGTGACCTGAACCTGATGACGACATGCTTATACGCAGAAAAGAGTGGGATGAAGGAACTGTCCCCGACACCAACTTGAATCGTAAATGGCAGAGGAGGCCATGATGAGCAAAATGAAAACCATCAAGATTTTCGACACGACGCTGCGTGACGGCGAACAATCGCCCGGCGCGAGCATGAACATCGAAGAAAAGTTGCGGATCGCCACCCAGCTGGAGAAGCTCAACGTCGACGTCATCGAGGCGGGGTTCCCAATTGCCTCCGACGGTGATTTCGAGGCGGTCAAGAAAGTCGCCCAGACGATCAAGGGCCCGCAAATCGCAGGCCTGTGCCGGGCCAATTTCAAAGATATCGACCGGGCCTGGGAGGCACTCAAATATGCCGGCGTCCGGGGGCGCATCCATACCTTTATCGCGACGTCCGACATTCATATGGAACGCAAGCTGAAGATGGCACCGGACAAGGTCAAGGAAACGGCGGTCAAAGCCGTCAAGCACGCCGTGTCCTACACCCCGAATGTCGAGTTCTCCTGCGAGGATGCGGTCCGCACCCGGCTTGAATTCCTGGCCGAGATGGTCGAGGCGGTGATCGATGCCGGCGCCACGACGGTGAATATACCGGATACCGTCGGCTATGCGATTCCCTTCGAATTTTACAATATCATCAAGTATTTGAAAGATAATGTGCCAAATATCGACCGGGCTGTGCTGTCGGTCCACTGTCATAATGACCTGGGCCTTGCCGTGGCCAACTCGCTGGCTGCGATCCAGGCCGGGGCAGGACAGGTCGAATGCACGATCAACGGCATCGGCGAGCGGGCCGGCAACTGCTCCCTCGAAGAAGTGGTCATGGCCTTGCGCACGCGCCGCAACATCTTGCCGTATGAAAACAATATCAAGACCGAACATATTTATGCCGCCAGCCGCCTGCTCTCGACCATCACCGGGATCGTTGTTCAGCCGAACAAGGCTGTGGTCGGCGCCAATGCTTTTGCCCACGAGGCCGGGATTCACCAGCATGGCGTGTTGATGGACAAGGAGACCTACGAGATCATGACCCCCGAGTCGATCGGTCTGAATACCAACAAACTGGTGCTCGGCAAGCATTCCGGCCGCCATGCCTTCGTTGCGCGGCTGCATGAACTCGGTTACGATCTGCCGCAGGAGGATATCGAAAAGGCCTTCGTACGCTTCAAGTCGCTGGCTGACAAGAAGAAGGAGATCTTTGACGAGGACCTCGACGCGATCGTCGCCGACGAGATCATCCGGGTTCCGGAGACCGTCAAGCTGCTGCAGATGAACGTCTCCTCCGGCTCGTTCGCGGCGCCGACCGCGACCGTCGAGCTGGAAGTCAAGGGCAAGGTGAAAAAGGCCGCGGTGATGGGTGACGGACCGGTTGATGCGACCTTCAAGGCGATCAAGAAGCTCACAAAAATGCAGCCATACCTGGTTAACTTCTCGGTCGGTTCGATTACCGGCGGCACCGACGCCCTGGGCGAATGCACGGTACGCCTCGAGCATGAAGGCCATGAGGTCCTGGGCCAGGGAGCCCACTCCGACATTATCGTCGCCAGCGCAAAAGCCTACATCAATGCGCTCAACAAGGCCCTGGATGTCACCCAGCGGGCCCGGGTCGAAATCTAGGCCACGGAAAAATATGGCGCCGGCAGGGCTTCCCTGCCGGCGATTTTTTGGTTAAGATGCACGGATTCTTTGCCGTGCTACTTTTAATCCGAGGAGTTATTATGGGTCAGACAACAGCTGAAAAAATCTTCGCCGCGCACCTGCGCGACGAACCTTTCCAGGGCACCAAGGTCCTCGACATCGACCGGGTGCTTTGCCATGAGATTACCACGCCGGTTGCCATCGCTGATCTGGAATGGCGGGGCAAGGACCGGGTTTTCGATGCGTCCAAGATCAAGGCGGTGATTGATCATGTCACGCCCGCCAAAGACAGCAAGACGGCCCTGCAGGCTAAAATCCTGCGCGACTGGGCGCGTCGCCATGACATCAAGGATTTCTTCGATGTCGGCCGCAACGGCGTCTGCCATGCGATCTTCCCGGAAAAAGGCTATATCCGCCCCGGCTTCACGGTCATCATGGGCGATTCGCACACCTGTACGCATGGCGCGTTCGGCGCCTTTGCCGCCGGTGTCGGCACCACCGACCTGGAAGTCGGCATCCTCAAAGGCGTCTGCGCCTTCCGTGAACCGAAGACGGTCCGGGTCAACCTGAACGGCAGGCTCGCAGACGGTGTTTACGCCAAGGACGTGATCCTCTTTGTGATTGGCCAGCTGGGCGTTAACGGCGCTACGGACCGGGTGATCGAATTCCACGGCCCGATTGTCGAGGCAATGAGCATGGATGCGCGCATGACCCTGTGCAACATGGCGATCGAGGCAGGCGGGACCTGCGGCATCTGCCAGCCCGACATGGTCACCGTCGACTATCTCTGGCCCTTCATCGAGGGCGAGTATGCCAGCAAGACGGACGCCCTGGCCGATTTCCAGCAGTGGGTTGCCGACCCGGATGCTGATTACGACCAGGTGCTCGATTTCGATGTCTCTTCTCTCGAGCCCCAGGTGACCTACGGTTTCAAGCCGGACTGCGTCAAGTCGGCGAAAGAGATGACCGGTGAGAAGATTGACCAGGTCTATATCGGCACCTGCACCAACGGTCGGATCGAGGACCTTCGCCAGGCGGCGGACATCCTCAAGGGGCGGACGATCGCTGACTCGGTACGTGGCATCGTGTCGCCCGCGACACCGAAGATTTTCCAGCAGGCCCTGGCCGAAGGCATCATCCAAGTCTTCATGGATGCCGGATTCTGTGTTACCAACCCGACCTGCGGCGCCTGTCTCGGCATGAGCAATGGCGTGTTGGCGGAAGGCGAAGTCTGTGCCGCGACCAGCAATCGTAACTTCAATGGCCGCATGGGCAAGGGCGGGATGGTCCACCTGGTGAGCCCGACGACCGCTGCCGCCACGGCCATCACCGGTGTCATCACCGATGCCAGAGACCTGTAATCCTGCAACCTGCTTTACCAAGGAGTTGGAATCATGAAGAAGACATTCGGCGGCCCGGCGATTTTCCTTGACCGGGCCGATATCAATACCGACGAGATCATCCCGGCCAAGTACCTGACCGAAGTGACCAAGGAAGCCCTGAAACCCTATTGCCTGGAAGATCTCAAACTGGAAGGTTTTGACCCCAAGGGAGAGAAACTGGCCAGGTCCAGGGTTATCGTCACCAGGGCGAACTTCGGCTGCGGCTCGTCACGCGAGCACGCGCCCTGGGTTTTCGAGGTCAACGAGATTCATACCGTTATCGCCGAAAGCTATGCCAGGATCTTCCGGCAGAACATGTTCAACTGCGGGATGCTGGCCATCGAGCTGCCGCAAGAGCAGATCAACAAGCTGTTCGCCTTCGAGCAGGGCAGCGGAGACGTTGATATTGCCATCAACCTTGCCGAGCAGAAGATTATTGCGCGCGGCAACGGCCGTGAAGAAAGCTGCCGTTTTGACATCAGTCCGTTCGACAAGGCTCTGGTCGAGGCCGGGGGCTGGGTTGAGTATGCCGACGCCCGCTATTAACCCTGTCGACAGCCGCGCAACCAATCAGCAGCACGATACAAGAACCGGTCTTTGCTAAAAATCAGCCCTTGGCAACGAGCCACGGGCTGATTTTAATGTTATTTGGCATTCACTTTGGAAAGTGCAGGCATCCTAAGTTCTGCTAAATTTCAAAGATAATTTTTCAAATCGTATTTAATAATCCCTGGATGATCCTGTCATAAGTTCAACAAGAGTTATAAAAAAATTCGTCAGTCGCGGTATCTGTTCCTATCTGTTGTGGTCAATGGGAAAGTTCACGTCCGAAAGCCAGAATCTTCATATAAGCTTAACCGGGCCTTCTAGAGTCACTCTGATTTTACGCGGCAGAATGGACTCTTTACTCAACTTGCTCTACGCTCTTCTCCCCAATAAGCACTTGAGCTATTGGAGCGAAGCGAATCTCTACCCACAACAGCCCATCCCGTAGAGCGTTTGAATCTTTTGACTTTATTTTTGTCTAGAAGGTAATCGAGCATCTCTGGTTTAACCATGTCAAATGTGCCATCTGTGTAAAACACTCTAATCATCATGAACTT
>JBFLJZ010000116.1:0-3519 GCA_040882925.1 Desulfuromonadales bacterium | reverse complement strand
TCCACGTTGTGCACCCCGGCACCATGTTCGACCTCTTCGTAGTCGGCAATCTGGCATTCCATGCAGTCGAGACCGAAGGTACGAAACACCTCAATCGTTTCCGGGTGCTTGCTGATAATGTCAGAGATTGTCATTTCACGAGTAATCATAACTCCTCCGTAAATTGTTATGTCAGCTGCCAAATTTCTCATTCAGGGCCTGCCTGACCACGGGCGGCACAAGACTTTCGACCGGGCCCTTCAGGCTTGCAACTTCTTTAACGATCGAGGAACTGAGATAGCCATAGGGCACCGAAGTCATCATAAAGAGGGTTTCGACCTCGTTTTTCAGGTTATGGTTCATTTGGGCGACCTGAAACTCGTATTCGAAGTCAGAGACAGCGCGCAACCCGCGCAGGATGACTTTGGCGCCCTTGGACAAGACGTAATCAACCAGCAAACCGTCAAAAGTGTCAACCGTCACATTCGGATTGTCACCAATCGTCTCTTCTATATGGCGAATGCGCTCTGCGGTCGAGAAGAGGCTTTTCTTCTCGGAATTGCGGGCGACGGCAATCACGATTTCGTCGAAAACCTCCAGCCCGCGTTCAATGATGTCCAGGTGTCCGTAAGTGATCGGATCAAACGAGCCGGGATAAACAGCGGTTTTTTTATTCATATTCGCCCCCCATCACATAGGAAGTGTATCATAACCGAACCGTAACGACGTTGATCAAAAATCTGCAGACGATCGATTTTTTCGGGCAGGATTTCATCGGCTCCGGTTTCAGCACAGAGCATGCCTTGCCGGCGGAGAACCCCTTGCTTGCTTATTGTCGAGATAGCTAGCTCTGCCAGCTTCCTGCCATAAGGAGGGTCGAGAAAGATCAAATCGAAAGAATCGGGTGGAAATCCACGCAATACCCGAAAGGCGTCTTGGCAGGTGATTTCTGCTTTATCGATCAACCGGCAGCGTTCCAGGTTTTCGCGGATGATTTTTTCTGATTCAGGAGAATTATCAACCAGGCATGCAGACAAAGCACCGCGGCTGAGAGCTTCAATTGCCAGAGCTCCGGAGCCTGAGAACAGGTCCAACACCCTGAGCCCTGAAAAATCTCCGAGTCTGTTCTGCAGGATACTGAACAGGGCCTCGCGGACACGGTCCGGTGTCGGGCGTACGTCGCGGCCTTTGAAACCAGCGAGACGTCTACCGCGTGAGGTGCCGGCAATCACTCTCATGGGATTCCCTCGAAATAGCCTTTCAAAGAACGTAAGATGCTAAAAAAACTAGCACAATCGATCTTCATGGTCAAGCCAAGCGAAGTGATTACTGGCTTGACAGATGGTCCGGGCATGGCTTTAATGTCAACCAATGGAGGGTTGAATGAAGCGCATGGAATTGGCCGCATATGCCGCGCAGAGCGATTCGTCGCGCGGGCGCAGGTACGACGAACTTTACAAGGATGACAGGCCCGCCTACGAACGGGACCGGGATCGCATTATCCACTGTGCCGCCTTCCGGCGCCTGGAATACAAAACCCAGGTTTTCGTCAATCACGAAGGCGATTATTATCGCACCCGCCTGACTCATTCCCTGGAAGTTGCCCAGATCGGTCGCGGCATTGCCCGCCGGCTGAATCTGAACGAGGACCTGGTCGAAGCACTGGCCCTGGCCCACGACTTGGGACATACCCCGTTCGGGCACACCGGTGAAGGGGTCCTCGACCGGTTGATGACGCCATACGGCGGGTTTGAGCACAACCGTCAATCCTTGCGGATTGTCGAACACCTGGAAGAGCGATATCCCGGTTTCAATGGTTTGAACCTGACCTGGGAAGCCAGGGAGGGAATTATCAAGCACGCTTCAGACTATGATATTTTAGACGGCTCGGGCTTTACGGAATACTGCCCTGGGCTGCGCCCGACCCTGGAAGCACAAATTATCGACCTGGCTGACGAAATCGCCTACAACAATCACGACATCGACGATGGCTTGAAGGCGGGATATCTCAAACCCGAAGCCCTGATGGGTATCACCCTCTGGTCCGAAACCTACGCCCGGGTCAGGCAAAAGTATCCGCAGCTGAACGAAGAGCGTCAGGTGTTGCAGACGATCAGCCATCTGATTGGTCACCTGATTCGCGATCTGGTGGAACAAAGCCGGGCAAACATTGTGGATGCGGGCATTGCCACTCTCGATGATGTCCGCGCGCAAAAGTCCAATCTGGTCATGTTCAGCAAGGACACAGCGGCAAGAAACAAGGAGCTGAAGGCCTTTCTCTACAAGAACCTTTATAGTCACTATAAGGTTGAAAGAATGCGCATCAAGGCGGAACGTTTTCTCACCATACTGTTTGAAAACTATCTGCAGAATCCAACCCTGTTGCCGGTCAGCTATCAGGAAAAGTACCAGGAATACGGCACGGAGAGGGTCATTTGCGATTACATTGCGGGAATGACAGATCGTTACGCGCTGGATGAATACAAGAGGCTTTTCGAGCCTTACGAAAGAGTCTGAAAGAAAGGCCGCAACACTGCTCAGGGCAGGGTAATGATCTTCTCCTCAGCGGGACGATAAAGGAGAAAGGTTTTGCCGAGGACCTGCACGAGTGCGGAACCGGTTTCTGCAGCGAGCTCCGCAGCAACGGATTTGCGATCTTCGAGGCAGCCTTCCTGGATTCTGACTTTGATCAGCTCGTGCTTATCGAGAGTCTCATTGGCTGTCCTGATGACGTCCTCGCTGAGATGGTGCTTGCCGACCATGACGAAAGGCTGCAGGCCGTGGCCCAGGCCGCGCAGGTAACGGTTCTGCTTGCCGGTCAATTGGATGATTTTCTTGTCTGACATGTTCTGGACCCTTCCGGAATGGATTGATTTTGCGGCTCACTATACACGCAAGCATGATTGCTTGAAAGTCTGTTCGTGAATATGACTGTGCAACTCGATATCGTCTGTGAAAATACCGTTGGTCGACCTATCTCTGCGTGCGGCGAACATGGCTTTGCCTGCCTTGTGCAGACCCCTGCCGGGCGCTGGCTGTTTGATACCGGCAGCGGCAAAACCCTGCTGGCCAATCTTGCCGCCCTCGATCTTGACGTCCGGAATCTAGACGGCGTCATCCTCAGCCATGGGCACTATGACCACTGCGGCGGTCTCTTGACCCTGCTGCGCAAGACGGGGCCGCGCCGTATCTACGCCCACCCCGGAATCTTCAACGAAAGGTTCTGGCGAGGGCAACATGAACAACGCAATATCAGCCTGCCTTTCAGCCGGGTCGACCTGGAAGCGGCTGGCGCAGAATTTGTATTTTTAACGCATTTTAGCGAACTGGCTGCCGGGATTCATTTCAGCGGTGAGATTGTCCGCAGGGCGGCGCAGGAAAGCGGCGACCCTCAGCTGGTCACGCGTTCTGATGCTGGCGATTCGTGGGCGATCGACCCGTTTGCCGATGACGCCGCCCTCGCCATCGAAACAGCCAAAGGTCTCGTGATCATACTCGGCTGCGCACATGCCGGGCTGATCAATACTGTTGAGTGGTTTC
>JBFLJZ010000115.1:0-10250 GCA_040882925.1 Desulfuromonadales bacterium | reverse complement strand
GCTGGAAGGCTTCATGCGGGATCATGACCCGCTGGTGCTCATCGAGTTCGTTGATGACGTGGAGGACATGCAGGTGCGCGCCGGTCAATTCGGCCATTGTTATGGCATACTCGGCTGCCGGCCCGGAAGAATCTGAAAAGTCAGTGGCAAAAAGGATACTGTTGATTTGTTTCATCTTTCTGCCTCTCCTATCCCGGCTTTGGTGCGAGGAATGAACCATGTTCCTTTTTGTTCTTGGTGACCTGCATGAAGATGACAAAGCCGACCAGCAAGAGGCCTATGCCATCAGTCAGCAAGGTCGGCCAGTAGAGGAAAAAGGTGCCGACTGCCAGTATCGGCCATTCGATCAGGTTTGTTCGTCTGAACCAGAACATCATGGTTGTTGCCGAGAAGGCTATGGTGCCGAGAAACGCCGACCAGAATGAGGACAGGGTCTGCAATCCTGTCGCCGGGTCAACGGCCTCGATAATTGTTTCCCCGGAGTTGACCATGCCGCCGGCAAAGGTTTTGACTTCATTGATGTCACCACCCCGTTTGGCCTTGATGTCAACGATGTCGTCACCAATCATGATTTTGGCGACCACATCACCTTTTTTGAAACTCTGGCCTTCCTTGACATCAACGGACAAGACCGAGGCAAAAGGTAAATCGTCACCGAGGTCAGGGACCTTGACGTTCGCCGTGTGAGGCTGGAAAAGGATCGCCGGGGTAAAGGCGAACAAAATCGGCATGACGTAAAGCAGTTTGGCAAACTTGAAGCTGGTCCAACCGGTCTTCCACGGGTCAGAGCCGGCGATCGCCGCACCGGCATAGGCCGCCACACAGACCGGTGGAGTGATGTTCGAATCCTGGCTGAACCAGTAGACGATCATGTGTGCACAGAGCAGCGGTACACCCATCTCCATCAGCGGAGGCACGGCGAGAACGGCGACAATCAGGTAGGCCGCCGTGACCGGGACGCCCATACCGAGGACCAGAGAAGCGAGAGCGATCAGGAAGATCGCCGCAAGCAGGTTGCCGTTGGCCAATGAAATGATGATGTCGGAAAACTTGAGACCGATCCCGGTCAAGGAAATCGTGCCGACAATAATACCGATGACACCGAGTGTGGCACCGATGATCAGGGTGTTGTTGGCACCGGTCAGAATCGCCTGCCAGATGCCTTTCAGGTCCATCGTAATCTCTTTGCGGAATGCACTGACGATCAAGCACCAGATGGTTGCCAGCGCAGTAATGCAAAACTGGATTTTAAAGCCGAACAGTTCCTGGACCGGCAGCGTGATATAACCGAGAGAAATGATCATAAGAAACAGGATCGTGAAGGGGACAAAAATCAATCTGTCCTTGAACGAGACTTTCCTGTCCTGCCTCACCCAGCTGACGACAATACACGACAGTGCTGACCAGAAAGCAGCCATCCCCGGGGATTTCCCGATGACCATGAGGATCGTGATGATGATTAACGGCAGGGCGTAATACCACTGCTTTTTCAGGACGTCCTTCCAGTGCGGGAATTCATCGTCATCAATCCCCTTGATCCCCTGTTTCTTGGCCTCGAAGTGGATCATGCAGAAGACCGAAAAGAAGTAGAGCAGGGCGGGAAAGATGGCGATCATCATGATGTAGGCATAAGATGTTTCGGTTAATTCAGCCATCAGGAAGCCGCCCGCTCCCATGACCGGAGGCAGGAACATGCCGCCGATCGACGCAGAGGGTTCGATGGCTCCGGCAACGTGCGGCCTGAAGCCGGCCCTTTTCATAAGTGGTATGGTGAAGGCCCCGGTGGACACGGTGTTGGCGATCGCACTGCCGGAAACCGAGCCGAAGAAGGCCGACGCGATAACCGCCACCTTGGCCGGGCCGCCGGTTGTGCGTCCGGCCAGGGCCAGTGGAAAGTCGATGAAGAACTTCCCGGCTCCGGATTTGTGCAGAAAGGCACCGAAGAAGATGAACAGGATGACGTAAGTCGCCAGGACGTTGGCCATGACGCCGAACACGCCGTTGGTTGTCAGATACAGGGCCGTACACAGTCGTTCGATGCCGAAACCGCGGTGAGCGATGATTTCCGGGAATATCGGCCCCATGTAACCGTACAGGAACATACCGATGCCGATGAATGTCATGGACCAGCCAAGCACGCGGCGGCAGACTTCCAGAGAGAGGATGATGCCGACGATGCTGATCATGGCATCGAGGTTCGTCTCCGCTCCGGCGCGGTAGTTCAGGACCTCAAATTCATGGATCCAGTAGTAAACGACCGCTGCCGAGGCCATGGCATAGAGGATATCCGACAGGGTCGGGTTCTCAGGCCATTTTTTCATCAAGATATTGTCGATGAATGTCGAAGCGCCACCGATGATGACGGCTCCGGCGACGATGGCCCCGATCAGTCCTGAATTGCCACTTGATATGTCAACGTGAAATGCGTCGATCGTTTCGTAAAATCCCAAAGCTGCAATGGCTGCAGTATAGACGGCGCCGATAACAATCGAAAGCGGAATGCGCATCCAGGTTTTACCTGCCGGATAAAGCAGGAAAACCAGCACGTAGGTCACAAAGACATAGACCCCGCGGTGGTACTGGGTCGCAACGGCGGCCAGACCCGCCGTATAAAAATAGAAAAGCACCATGCCCGCTCCGAGCACGGCAACCAGCAACTTGAAAAAGCCGGTCGGTGAACGGTAGGACTTGGAGTCCTTTTCCATTAATTTTTTAAGTTTTTCCTGTTCTTCCGGGGAAAGGTCCTGTAACTCGTCCTGATGTTCTTCAGCCATACTGACTACCTGCCTGATTTGGGATGCGGGCCGAAAGCCCTTTACTACATATTACTTCAGAGTAGAGAAGCGGGGCCGTTGGCCCCGCTTCGTATGCTGCATAAGACTTGACTGGAATTATTTGCCCATCTGGGCATCAGTAATTGTCAGGCCCTGTTCCTTCCAGAACTTCTGTGCACCGGCATGTACTGGGGTGACAATACCGGTGAGGCCACCTTCTACGGACATGGATTTGGCGGTACTTTTGACCTTGACCATGTAGGAAAGGCCTTCCTTGGTGTAGATGTTGGCCAGGGCATCGTAAACATGCTCAGGGTCAACATCCTTGTTGGCAACCCAGAGAGCCGAATCCTGGAAAGACTTGACGTCGTAGTCAACTCCGCTGTAGGTGCCGGCCGGGATGGTCAGAGGGGCGTAGAAGGGATACTGCACAAAAGCGCCGCCTTTTTCACCAGCGTCGTAGGTGTTGAGTATCTTGATCTTGTTGCTGGCGGCAGCCTGGATGATCGAACTGTTGGGGAAGCCGGCAAAGACCCACATGGCGTCGATCAGACCATCACCGATCGCTGCTGCGGCCTTGCTGTAACCGATGAACTCAACATTCATCTTGTCCCACAGGCCAAGGGCGCCGAAGTAACGCTGTGCGGCTGCAGCGGCACCGGAACCCGCGCCGCCGACAGCAACACGCTTGCCTTCGAGATCAGCAACTTCGTTGATGCCGCTGCCTTCAAGGACGACCAGGTGAGCCGGTGCGCCATAGAGGAAAGCCATGGCATGGACATTGGGGTACTTATTCGTATCATTGGTCAGGCGGCCGTTGCGAGCCAGGTAGGTGTCACCGGAGTAAGCGATACCGAAATCAATCTCACCAGAGTTGGCACGACGGACGTTCTCGACCGAACCTGCTGAAGCCATATTGGAGACTTCCACGTCCGGCAGCATCTTGGACAGGCGCGAGGCAATGCC
Source organism: Desulfuromonadales bacterium (assembly GCA_040882925.1). Lineage (GTDB taxonomy): Bacteria > Desulfobacterota > Desulfuromonadia > Desulfuromonadales > BM103 > JAFDBW01. The sequence goes on along the minus strand of JBFLJZ010000115.1, from coordinate 6,510 downwards.
GTTGGAGAAGTACTGGAAGGTCCCCCCCTCAGGGCCGCCACCAAAACCGAGACGGGTTTTTTCCGCGAGCGCCGTGCTGGGCATGGCAAAGGCTGCGACCAGCGCGAGCGCGCTGATCAGGGATAGAGTGCGTGTAACAGTTTTCATTGTTTCCTCCTCTAGGTTGTTGTTGCCAGGTTTTTGCTGTGAACAAACTGTAGCCAACAAAAATTGCCATTGCGAGCAATAGAATACATCTACTCAGAAGCATTCATGTAAGATTAAAACACAATGTTCTATTTTTGCAAAGATTTTGGTGGCTTGGGATGATTTTTTCTCGACGCAAAAGTAAAAATGGTTAATATTTCTGTCGTTATCTTTGGTGTTAATAGACTCTCAAATCAGTGTTTTAGAAGGCTGTTTTTGCAATAAAATAGAGCAAACTTGTATCATAAAGAGCTTCTGGTTCACGGATAAATAAAGACAGAGCCGCGATTCCAGAGGCTCTATCTTGATAAAATTTTACTGATTATTGGTTATCGGTCGGAGTGGTCCTAAAACTCGACCTTGGCCAAATTCTCAGGCTTTTGCTTCAGTTTGTCCCTTCGTCAGAAACCCGTGATATTTTCAAAGCCCCGGGCAAGACAATCTGTCGTTTAATTGTGCGGGCTTTAAAGTCATGTTTCCGCTTGACGCTGAGGGTGCAGTCGTTATGATGCAACACGTCTGCATAGTCAAATGTGAACCGGTAGGCTCATGAATCGATCGAAAATGGTGCTAGCGCCGGCCAAGATCAATCTTTGTTTGCATGTCCTTGCTAAACGTGATGATGGTTATCACGACCTTGCGATGCTTGTGCAGCGGATAACTCTTTATGACCGGTTGGAGGTTGAACTGGTCCCGGACGAGGACGTTACAGTCGAATGCCCGGGTCTTGAACTGGCTGTCGGTGAGCAGAATATCGTTGAAAAATCGGCTCGTCTGTTCCTGCAACATGTCGGCTCCGGACAGGGAGTTAAGATTACTGTTGATAAAAAGATCCCCGCAGCGGCAGGACTGGGGGGAGGTTCCTCAGATGCGGCCGCCGTCCTCGAGACCCTTGATGACATGCTTGGCACCGGGTTGCCGCGTGCCGAGTTACGAGCGCTTGGGCGTCGTTTAGGTGCCGATGTACCCTTTTTCCTCTACAAGCAGACCGCCTGGGCAACGGGGATCGGAGACCGGCTTGAAGCATGGCCGGGATTGCCTTCGGTATGGCTGGTTCTGGTCAACCCGGGAATTACCGTTTCGACGGCATGGGCATTTCAAAATTTGGAGCAAAATTTGGGGTTGACACACCACAGGTCAATCGCTAAACTTCCGAGGTTTCCCCAGGGAATAAGTGCTTTAGTGCGTCTGCTGCATAACGATCTTGAAGTTGTCACCTGCCAACACCACCCTGTGATCGCGACTATCAAGCAACGTTTGATTGCCAGCGGGGCCGAGGGTGCTCTCATGTCCGGGAGCGGGCCTACCGTGTTCGGTCTCTTTGCGGAACGCGGGCGAGCCGAGCGTGCGGCAGCAGCCATATCCAGGGAGACAGCATGGTGGGTTGAAGTTGTCAGTCCACTGTGACAATTTTCTTGTTCACACAGGGGCGTGGCCAAGCGGTAAGGCACCGGATTTTGATTCCGGCATTCACAGGTTCGAATCCTGTCGCCCCTGCCATATAAAATTGATTGTCGGCGGACATCAACGCTGACCTCTGCCAAGTTTTGATAAGAGAGCCAGGTCAAACCGGAGCATGCCGCGGTGCTCCCAGCAACAGGTGATAATGTGTTCAAAGAACTGAAGATTTTTACCGGCAACGCCAACCCTGCATTGGCACAGGAAATCTGTGATCACCTGTCTGTGCCTCTTGCCAAGGCCAGCGTGAAGAGTTTTTCCGACGGCGAAATAATGGTTGAAATCAAAGAGAATGTACGCGGTCGCGATGTTTTCATCGTCCAGTCGACCTGTCAACCTTCCAACCAGAACCTGATGGAACTGCTGGTCATGATCGATGCCCTGAAGCGCGCATCGGCTGCACGCATTACCGCAGTTATCCCCTATTTCGGTTATGCCCGACAGGATCGCAAGGTTGCACCACGAACCCCGATCACCAGCAAGCTGGTCGCCGACCTGATTACCACGGCCGGCGCGCAACGCGTCCTCTGTGTTGACCTGCACGCCGGGCAGATTCAGGGCTTTTTCAATATTCCGGTGGACCACCTGTATGCCGCCCCGGTCGTCCTCGATGACATCAAGTCACGTTTTGCCGGTGAATTGGTGGTCGTCTCTCCGGATGCCGGTGGAACGGAACGCGCGCGTGCATTTGCCAAGCGCCTGAATGCCGGGCTGGCGATTATCGACAAGCGGCGCAGTGCGGCAAATATTTCCGAGGTCATGCATATCATTGGTGATGTCGACGGCAAAACCTGTATCATTGTCGATGACATGATCGATACAGCAGGGACTCTGTGCCAGGCGGCTGCGGCACTCAAGGCCCATGGCGCAGGTGATGTCCATGCTACCGCAACGCACGCCGTGCTCTCCGGCCCGGCGCTGGAACGGATCAATGAAAGTTCACTCAAGGAAGTTCTGATCAGCAACACGATCCCTGCTGAAGCGAAAGTCGGGGAATGCCCGCGCCTGCGGATTATTTCCGTGGCGAAGCTTCTGGCGGAGGCGATCAGCCGTATTCATGGCGATGAATCAGTCAGCTCGCTTTTTGTTTGAGCAAGCGGGCATTTAGTTAATCAACTCAAAAAGTTTTCGCATGGAGGAACAAATAAATGGCCAAATCAGTACTGAATGTTGAACCGCGGGTTCGCACGGGTAAAGGCGGGGCTCGCAAAGTCCGTGCTGACGGCCTGGTGCCGGCCGTGGTCTATGGCAAGGGGATTGAAACGTTAAATCTTCGCGTTGACCCGAAAGCCCTGCAGCAGGCAACAGCCACGGAAGCAGGCTGGAACACCCTGATTACCCTGAAGGGCGATGGGCCGTTTGACGGCAAGGTCGTAGTCCTCAAGGATATGCAGATCGATGCGATTCGCCGTGAGCCCAAGCATGTCGACTTCTATGCTCTTGACCTGAAAAAGAAAATCGCGTTCATGGTCCCGGTGAGTCCTCAGGGAAAATCCAAAGGGGAAAAGGAAGGCGGTACTCTGCAGCTGGTGCGGCATGAACTCGAGGTTTTCTGCCTGCCGACCAACATCCCGCACTCGATCGAGATCAACGTTGAAGAGCTGGAAGTCGGTGACGCTGTCCATATTGACGAGGTGTCTTTTCCGGAAGGGGCCGAGTCCCGGCACGATGTCAACTTTACGGTTTTGACGGTTGTCAGTCGCATGGCTGAAGAAGTTGAAGAGACGGAAGAAGAAGAGCTCCTGGAAGGCGAACTCGCCGAAGAGGGATCTGAGGAAGCCGAAGAGGGATCTGAAGAAGCCGAAGAAGCGTAAGGTCGAGGTTTCATTTGCAACTGATCGTCGGGTTGGGCAACCCGGGCCCGGAATATGCCGCAACGCGCCACAACATAGGCTTCATGGTCACTGCCTGCCTGGCCGAGCGCAACCGGATCGCCCTGAAGCGCAAAGGACACCAGGGCGTTTATGGCGTCGGGCGGGTGGCCGGCACAGAGGCGACAATTCTCTTGCCGCAGACATATATGAATCGCAGTGGTGCAAGCGTTGTTTCCGCCTGTCAATCCCTCGGTGTTGAGCCGGGGGATTTGGTTGTGGTTCACGACGAAATCGACCTGGAATTCGGCTCGCTGCGCATCAAGACCGGGGGCGGCCACGGCGGCCACAACGGGCTGCGCAGCATCGCCGAGGCTCTCCGGGAGACCGAGTACAACCGTTTGCGCATGGGGGTCGGTCGGCCGCCTGCCGGCGGTGATGTCTCAAGATATGTCTTGAGCTGCTTCAGCGCAGCTGAACGTGCGCGGCTTAAGGAATATTTGGCACAGGCGACCGATGCCCTCGAGATCCTGGTAGAAAAGGGCCCACAGGAAGCCATGAAACTTTATAACAATCGTGATTTGTTGACTTTAAAGTAAACACGCAAGAAAGGTTAAAGGGAGAAAGACATGCAAGCTATAGCACCAATCCTGGGCATTATCGGTTTCATCGTCGCTGTTGTCCTGTACAACAAGGTCAAGAGACAGCCGGTCGGCAACGATGTCATGAAGGACATCTCCGAACAGATTCACACCGGCGCCATGGCGTTCCTCGGTCGTGAATACAGAGTCCTGGCCATTTTTATCGCTCTGGTCTTTGTGATCATCACAGTCGGCATGAATTATCAGACCGCGTTTGCTTTTCTCGGTGGCGCTCTCTGTTCCATGACCTGCGGCTTCATCGGCATGAAGGCAGCGACCCGGGCCAATGTCAGGACCTCCGAGGCCGCACGTGTCTCGGGGCAGGCTGATGCGCTGATGGTCTCTTTCAATGGCGGTGCGGTTATGGGCCTTGCAGTTGCTTCCCTGGGCCTGGTCGGTGTCGGTATCGCCTACCTGGCTTATGGCGGCGACGTTACAACCGTCAAGTACATCAACGGGTTTGCCATGGGCGCCTCGTCGATTGCGCTGTTTGCCCGTGTCGGTGGCGGTATCTACACCAAGGCTGCTGACGTTGGTGCCGACCTGGTCGGCAAGGTCGAGGCCGGCATCCCTGAAGACGATCCGCGTAACCCGGGAGTTATCGCCGACAACGTCGGCGATTGTGTCGGCGATACAGCCGGTATGGGTGCTGACATTTTCGAATCTTACGTCGGCTCGATTATCGCGACGATTGCGATTGCCGCTGCCGCCAGCCCGGAACTGCTGGCCAAGCTGGGGACCGGAGAGGGCGTGCGGGCTGCAGCCATGTACCTGCCGATCGCCCTGGCTGTAACCGGCCTGATCTTCTCCTTTGTCGGCATCTGGTCGATGAAGAAGCTTTGCAACCAGGATCCTGCCAAGGCGCTTCACTATACGACGTTCGTTGCCGCAGGCGGTTTCCTCGTCGTGTCGATCCTGGTGATCTGGGGCATGGGCCTCAAGTTCGGTGTCTTCCTTGCTGTCCTGGTCGGCTGCCTGGCCGGTGTCGCGATCGGACAGATCACCGAATACTACACCGCGGCCAGCCCGGTTGCCCGCATTGCTGAAGCGAGCAAGACCGGTCCGGCAACCAACATCATCACCGGCCTCGCCGTAGGCCTGGAAAGCACTGCCGGCCCGATCCTGATCATCTGCGTGGCCATCGCCGTTGCCAATGTCTTTGCCGGCCTGTACGGCATCGGTATCGCCGCGGTCGGCATGCTGGCTACGGTCGGTGTGACCATGACCGTTGATGCCTACGGCCCGATCGCTGACAACGCCGGCGGTATCTCGGAGATGGCAGGCCTTGGCCCCGATGTTCGCAAGATCACCGACGGCCTCGATGCGATCGGCAACACCACAGCCGCTATCGGCAAGGGCTTCGCCATCGGCTCCGCTGCCCTGACGGCACTGGCGCTGTTCTCGGCTTATGCAACAACGGTCAAACTGGAGACGATCAACCTGATCGATCCGAAGGTCGTGATCGGTCTGTTGATCGGTGGCGCCCTGCCGTTCTTCATCGGTGCCCTGACCATGACCAGTGTCGGTCGCGCCGCGGCCCAGATGGTCGAAGAAATCCGTCGCCAGTTCCGTGAGATTCCCGGCCTGCTTGAAGGCAAGGAAGGCGTCAAGCCGGATTCGGCGAAGTGCGTTGATATCTCTGCCCGGGCTGCACTGCGCGAGATGGTCCTGCCGGGAGTCGTCGCGGTTATCGCACCGGTGCTGATCGGTTTCATTATCGGCAAGGAAGCTCTCGGCGGCATGCTCGCCGGTGCCACCCTGGCCGGTGTCCTGCTTGCCCTGATGATGTCCAACGGTGGCGGGGCCTGGGATAACGCCAAGAAATTCATTGAACAAGGTAAGCTTACCGGAGAAGAGAAGGGCGGCGACGCACACAACGCCGCAGTGATCGGCGACACGGTCGGCGATCCCTTCAAAGACACGTCCGGTCCGGCCATGAATATTCTTATCAAGCTGATGAGTGTCGTGTCCCTGGTGATCGCACCACTGCTGATTTGAGCCGGGCACAAATAGGTCAATACGATGATAGCCGGGGCAACGCCCCGGCTATCGTTTTTATCATTGGCAGCAATCGAGACCTATGATTCGTAATCTGTAACTGGCACCCTGTCTGTTAAGAATGGAGGCAGGTATTCAGTAGCCGGTTTTCAGAATCCTGTATCAGGTCAGTGCCGGGCTTATGCATACGGAATTCTTGAGGCCGGTTTAACAGTTTTTCCGTTGCCTCACGGTGTCGTGTGTGGTAGAAAAAAAAGTTCTTTCGACGGGAGCATATTGGGTGCTGCCGCTCCTTGCTCCGCCAAGCGGGGCTCTTAACTCAAGAGGAGGTTTTAATGCGAACCTACGAAACAATCTTCATCGTCCACCCGGAAGTTGTCGGGGATGACCAGACCGCGATCATCGACAAATACAAG
>JBFLJZ010000114.1:0-4071 GCA_040882925.1 Desulfuromonadales bacterium | reverse complement strand
TCGCTGGTCATTTTTTGTTGTTCGTCGTCTGCGGCCTCATCCGACCCTTTGCCGGCCTCGCTGCAGGTCTCCGGCTCGTCTGCCTTTTTATAGATTACGAACTCACCCTCTGATCCGGTGAAGAGGCCCTTCTGCGGTCCCTCCTGCCGGTAGTCACGCGGCTCGTAAGGTTTGATGCCGGCGCACCCGGCGACCAGCAATACTACCAGCAACGGACCGATCCACAGCGCTTTCCGTCTGAGTGTTCTCGATATACCCATTAGAACTTCACCCTTGCCCCGATTGATACCACGCTGATGTCATGGACACTGGGCTCAACATCCCGATCGAGCGAATGAAGGCGATACAGCCCGTAAAGTTCAGTGCCGTACTTTTCGAATAACTGGACCGCCGCAACGCCGACCGAATAGCCGTCGTCGTCGTCAGTGGGAAGATTCTGTGATCGGGTGTAATCGACGCCAAAAGCCGTCCAGCCGAAGGGAAATAAATTCGTCAGCCATCCAAGCTTGGCGTAATAGTTTTTGGGATCGCTCTGGTTGTCACGCTCCAGAAATCCGCTTGACAGGGTGAGATTCAAGCCGGTATCCTCATGCAATATTGAAAAGGAGCCGGCGTATTGAAAACCTGTGTCGTCCTCGTTGGGATCAGCGAAACCTGCGCCAGCGGCGGCCTTGAATCCATAGCCCTGCCCCCCCCACCACAGAGACCCATCATAGCGCTGATCGCTGATTGCCGAGGCGGAGAGGTGGAAACCATAGAATCTGGGCGTGTCATAGCGCAACCTGTTTTTGCGGAACAAACCGTTAAAATCATTGAAGGCATCAAGGATCCTGATATCCGTGAGGCTGTCGTCGCTGGTTTGCCGGAACAACATCCCCCCGGCAGTGTCTACGATGGTCGAGTATGAGATCACGCCGGTTCGGGATAGATCGACCGAGGAAATACCGAAGGATGCCACCTCGCCCTTGCCTAAGGAAACCTTGCCAAAGCGCTTGCTGTCAAGGGACACCTCCGTCCAGCGCTGATCGAAAATGTCGTCGCTCTCCTGGTTAACCTGACTGACTTCTCCGGATTTATTCGGCGCAATGGCGACTTCAATCCTCGTGCCGAGGGTCAAGTCGTCGCTGGCCCTGGCGGTGCCGACAAGGTTGACACGACTTTCGCTGTCGTCGATGTCCACGAAGTAGGCGTCGGTATTTTTGCCGTCGTCGACGATGCTCACAGCTCGGTTGACTTGGCCGGAGATAGCGAGCTTCATCCGCTTCCCACCACCCGAAGTGACGACCTTGCCGGTGGGTGCCTGCACGTCGGTGGCTTTGGCAGTACTGGCACGGTTTACTCGTTCTTCGAGGTCCTCGGCCGCAGACTTGGCTTCTTCGGCCTCGGTTTGCGCTTCGGTGGCTGTTTTTTTCAATTGGTTCAGCTGTTGCTGCAAAGATTCCAACTGTTGCTGTTGTTCCTTGATGAGACGTTCCAGTCTTTCAACCGTTTTGGCGTCTACACTACCCTCCTCAGCCGCAACCGTGTTTACAAAAAACACCAGGGTCGCCAGCAACAGCACGACAAAAATAATGAAGGAAAAAGTTTTCATGGTGTACTCCTTAAGAAATAATTCTGGATTTCGCGGGAAAAGCAAACCCAGGAAGCAGATAATCAGAGTTTATGATGGAATTTCTGCTTCTGAATCAATTCCTCATGGGCGTTGGGGCCAGGCGCTATCTCACCCTCATACATGGCGCGTCTCTCCGGCTCCATAGCATCCAGCCTTTTCCGGGCCTCTTCGGGAGTCACTGCCTCCAGGGTGCCATCTACGTTTTGCACTACCACGCCGCTTTTTCTGACGAGCTTATTGCGCCGCCTGCGCTCCTCCTTGTCGGGTGTGCAGATGAACTGGCAATTGGAGCAGACATAGTAGATCTTTCTATCCGTAAAGGTATGATATCTGCCGCCCGGTTGCTCGGGACGCTTGTTGAATGCCTCGAGCTGGCCTTTCGCAACACGGATGACCTCTTCGTCGGTCTGGGGAAGTGGAAACCGCCCCGGCGACCAAGTCGACCATTTTCCGGAGTGATTCAGGCCAGAGAAACCACCGCAAATAAACGCGCAGGGCAGGTTGCCTTTCTTCTTCCCATACGTGTGTTCGTGCCCGCCTATGGTGACAGTTACCAGTTCCTGACCGTGCAGCGTTTTGGATGCACAGCCGCCACAACATTGGAGGCAGTCGTAATAGTCACAGTAGTTTTCAGATTTATCCAGGGGTTTGGTGGGCTCAAGTTCAGCCTCGGTCAACAAGCCACCTAAAATGATGGCGGGTCCGTAATCGTTTGTGAGCAGGTTGCCGGAAAACCCGAGAGATCCGACGCCGGAAGCCGCTGCCAGGTAGCGCAGGCTGATGTCGGGATACATCTCCCTTTTTTCTTCTGGAGTCCCCTCGCGATAAATTTCGTTGACCGCCAGTGGCACGGAAGGGGCACCTTGTGCTTTTAGAAAATTGGCCAGCTTTACGGCGATGCCGTTGCCCAGGGAAGATTTCCTGATATAATCGGTCTCAAAGGTAAGCCGGTCCTTTTTCTCCAGGTAGACCGGGATTGCATCCAGTTTTAAAGGCAGGGCGAAAACTATTGCGGCCTTTGCGCTCGGCATTACATAAGATAAATCCGTAGAAGGCGGACCGCCTGCCAATGTTTCTGGTGTGGCAATGCCCGCGTGTACTGCACCTTCAATTTTCAGATATTCCAAAACAAGTTTGCTTGTTATTTCCATGACTCCCTCCAGCCGGTTCGTTGAGCCGCTTAATGTTAATGTGCAGCGTTTAAACCACACTATGTGCAAACAGTCCGCTCCTGGCCCGCTAGCCGATCGAGGATCGCCTTGGGGGCTATTGGGAGACTTCGAACAACCTCTTACCTATAGAGCGGAAGCCGACAGATGATCGCCTCGGAGATGATGTCCGGGACTTCGATTGACGGCCAGTGCCCAGATTCCTCGATCTTGTAGAGGTCTGTGGTTGGACTCCACAATTTGATCCGATCAGCCATCGCGATCACGGCGACCGGGTCCTGGACACCCCAGTAAACGCTCAATGGCGCGGTACGGAAATTGGTTAGCGTGCCGACCCAGCGGTCGTAGAACTCTTTTCGCTCGTCCAGGTAGCGAAGGATCTGCGCGATGACAAGATCACCGTCCTTGGCAAACACCTGTGCCGACTGGGCGTTAAGGATTTCGTCGGTGGCCTTACCTTTGCCGTAGGAGCTTCGCAAACCCTCGGCGAACTGCTTGAAGTCGAGATGCTCGGTTGCGGCCTTGTCCGGTTTCTTAAGCAGTTCCTTTTGCAACGGTACCAGTTCAACCATGTCGACCATCGTGGAGCCGTCCAGCAGGATGGCATGACGGATCTTGAAGGACAGCTTTCCTTCGTCATGCCGTGCCATCAATTCCAGGCCGACGGTCTGGCCCATATCGTGGGCGACCAGCACAATTTCCTTCATTCCCTCTGCTTTCGCCACGGCCTCATACATGTCGGCCTGTCTCATCAGCGAATAATTATCTTTGTATGTCCCCTCTTTGGGCTTGTCGCTTTGGCCGAAGCCAATCATGTCGGGAACAACAATCTTGGTCTTTTTTGCGACCGGGGGTACCACATTGGCAAAGTCCCACGACGAACCGGGATAGCCGTGCACAACCAGCACGCCGTGGCCTTCGACCGGCGCCTTTCCTGATGAATTGACAAAGATATCAAGCCCCTCGAATTTTATGAACTTGCCTTCGGAGACCCAGTCCTTCACGGTCTGGGGCACGGAGTACCTGTCCTCGGCCAATACGCCTGTAACAAAGAATAGCATCAAACTCATTACGGTCAGAGCTGTGAAAAATCTGTTTTCGGTTTTCATTTTCTTCTCCTTTTTCTTGAAATCATCTCTTTCTCATATCTAACTATGGCGAGCTTGATCCGCCCTTCACCGCTATTTCTCTTTGAGGCAAGAAATGCTCCGGTTTCCCATGTCTAAGAGGCCTGGTCTGCAAACCAGACCTCTTAGAGATCCAGTGAGCCAACATCCCGCAGTTATCGCG
>JBFLJZ010000113.1:0-15719 GCA_040882925.1 Desulfuromonadales bacterium | reverse complement strand
CTGATTGCTATCCCTTTGGGCAAATTCGGACAGGTCTTCGACAAGCTGGCCCGTCATGTCAATGATCGACTGGCCCTCACCGGCTACAATGCGCTGATGTCCGGCAATACGGCAAAAATGGAACGCTGCCATCTGTCGGGTCTGGTCAGCTTTGGCCTGGCGAGCCTGGCAACCGCGCTGGTCATCGTGCTGGTCGGCAGTTTCGTGCTCTTTTCTCTCGCGCCATTCCTGATCGGCGCTATCCAGGAAGCGGGATTGAGTCTGCAATACAGCCTGATACTGGTCGGCGCAGCGGTGTTGCTCGGCACGACGAATGTCAATCGTGGCATTTCCCTGTTCTGTACCGCGTTCATCGGCACCCTTATGGTCCTTTGGTTGAGATGAAGATTATGCATAGACTCCATCTGGACTGGCTGACATTTTTACGTATTTACCTGCGTTCTTTCCTGCTGCAGGCGAGCTGGAACTTTGAAAAGCTGCAAAACCTTGGTTTTTATTACATGATTCTGCCTGGCCTGCAGAACATCTACGGCCCGGACGTTCCGGAAGATACCCGTCGGCAGCACACAGACTACTTTAACACTCATCCCTACTTTGCCCCTCTGGTCGCAGCGACTACGTTGCGCCTGGAGAAAGATAGCTGTGCTGGCGATGGCCCTGCCGTTGATGCTGAAACCTACAAAAGCATGGTCATGGCGCCATTTGCTGCGATGGGTGACGCGCTCTTCTGGGGTGGCGTGCGGCCGCTGGCGGCCTTGATCGGCCTGTTGATAGCGAGCCAGGGCTCGCTATGGGCGCCGGTGGTTTTTTTGCTGATTTTCAACCTGCCACATCTGTTTTTTCGGGGAGCTGGCCTGACACTCGGCTATGTCAAGGAGTTGCGCGCAATCGAAACAGTCCAGAAATGTCGCCTTCCGGACCTGGCAATCCGTCTCAAGGAGTCAACGACAATCCTCATCGGTGTTCTCTGTGCCTATCTTTCCTTCAAAGGCTGTGAACACCAGGAGCTTTCTGCTGTGTGGGGATTTTTCACCCTGCCGATCGTACTGCTTTTTGCCTGGCTGGCCCATAAGGGTGTGAGCAGCCTGTTTCTTGTATTATTGACGACATCAAGCCTGTTAGTGCTCGCGCTACTGTTTTGACCGGAGGGGGATGATTTGACAACGAAACACGCGCAATTCAAAATTATCAACCGTCTGGGCCTGCATGCCCGTGCCGCGGCACAGCTTGTCCAGACGGCCAACCGGTTTCTGTCGGATGTGACGATTGAAAAAGATGGTCATGAGGTGAATGGCAAAAGTATCATGGGTTTGCTGATGCTCGCTGCTCCGCAGGGTTCAAGCCTTAATATTTCAGTATCCGGCGAAGATGCTGAAGAAGCGATGAAAGTTATCGGTACTCTGATCAATGATGGCTTCGGTGAAGATTGACATAGCTGAAGATACGATTCTCGTCGGTATCGCTGCAGCGCCCGGGATTGCCATATCCCGCAGTTACCTGGTCAACCGTGACCGGATGGCCGTTATCGAGCGCCGTATCTCTGCCGAAGAGGTTGAGCCCGAGACCGAGGCATTCAGGCAGGCCTTGGAAAAGTCCAGGGCCCAGCTGGTCGAAGTCAGGGAACAGGCCGATGACAAAGAGCTGGCCGAGCATCTGTATATCATTGACACTCATTTGCTGATCCTGCAGGACGAAATGCTGATCGGCGAAACTCTCAAGTTGATCAGCGAAGAATTGATTAATGCCGAAGGCGCCCTGAACCGGGTATTGCGGAAAATCCGCCGGGTCTTCGATAAGATCAGTGATGAATATCTGCGTGAACGGCATTCGGACATCGATTCGGTCGGTGATCGCCTGATGCGCAACCTGCTCGGCGAAACCCGTGAGTCCCTCGCCGATGTCGATGAACAGGTGATTGTCGTCGCTCATGATTTATCTCCAGCTGACACGGTCCAGATGGATAAAGCCAAGGTGGTCGGCTTCATCACCGACATAGGGGGCCGGACGTCGCACACGGCTATTCTGGCCCGCTCAATGGGCATCCCCGCTGTGCTCGGGCTGGAGACAGTGACCTCTCTGGTGCCCAATGGCCTGCCGATGATCATCGACGGCAACACCGGCACCGTGGTCCTGAAACCGTCGCAGGAGACGTTTCGCGATTACCTGAAGAAGAAGCAGGTTTACGATTATCAGGAAACGGAACTTCTCAAATTCAAGGACCTGCCTGCAGAAACCCTCGACGGGTTCACCCTGGCCCTGCGCAGCAATGTCGATTTTGTCGAAGAGATTGCCGCGGCACGGCAGCATGGAGCCCAGGGCATCGGGCTGTTCAGGACCGAGTTCCTGTTCATGTCCGGCGAGGGCCCGCCATCGGAAGACGAACAGTTCGAGGTCTATCGCTCCGCCGTTGAACAGATGGCACCTCACCCGGTCACCATCAGAACCCTGGATGTCGGCGGCGAAAAATTTGTCCCGGAATTCAATCTTTTCGATGAAGTCAACCCGGCCATGGGGCTGCGTGCCGTTCGCTTCTCACTCAAGGAAGCCAACCTTTTCAAGACACAGATCAGGGCCATCCTCAGGGCATCTGTGTCCGGACCGATCCGCATTATGTTCCCGATGATTTCCGGTGTCGCTGAGGTGCGGGCCTGCAAGCAGTTTCTCGAGCGGGAACGTCAGGAGCTTCTGTCAAATGGCACTCCGCTCGGCGATCAGGTTGAAGTCGGCATCATGATCGAGACACCGGCTGCCGTACTGATCGCCGACCTGCTGGCGAAAGAGGTCGACTTTTTCTCGGTCGGAACCAACGACCTGATTCAGTATTGCCTGGCAATCGATCGGGGCAATGAACACGTTGCCTATCTTTACGAACCGATGCATCCTGCCGTGCTCCAGGCATTGCTCCGCGTCTGCAACTCGGCAAAATCCGCCGGCATCGAGATAGGGATGTGCGGTGAGATGGCCGGAGAGGATCTTTATTCTCTGGTATTGATCGCGCTCGGTTTTGATGAACTGTCGATGAATGCAACCAATATCTCGCGGGTCAAGCGGATCATTCGCCAGGTCAAGTATTCAGAAGTACAGGCGATTCTGGAGAGTCTTCTGGCCCTTGCAACGGCTGAGGACGTTGCTTCTGCCCTGGAAAGTGAAATGCGCCAGCGTTATCCGCAGGTGTTTGCAGAAAGACATCTGTGATGCATTTGTCGGGCGCTCAATGGTTCCTACCCGCCATTGACAAGGGTTTGAAAACTTGACAGGCGCATGGTAAAAGACTAAGGTTCCGCTGCTGAATAGACTATTGATTAGGAGTAATCTCATGGCAATGACCGATTTTCTGTTTACTTCCGAATCCGTTTCCGAGGGGCATCCCGACAAGGTCGCGGACCAGATCTCCGATGCTATCCTCGATGCAATCATTGACCAGGATCCCGTTGCTAGGGTAGCCTGTGAAACTCTTGTGACCACCGGCATGGCAATGATTGCCGGTGAAATTACCACCAGCGCCTATGTCGATATGCCGGAAATCGTCCGCCAGACCATCAAGGAGATCGGCTACGATGACTCATCGATCGGCTTCGATTATGAAACCTGCGCGGTGTTGACCACGATTGATCGCCAGTCTCCGGATATCTCCCAGGGTGTCACGGCAGGCCAGGGGCTGTTTGCCGATCAGGGTGCCGGTGACCAGGGCCTGATGTTTGGCTATGCCTGTAATGAGACGCCGGAACTGATGCCCATGCCGATTACTTTCGCTCACAAGCTGACCAAGCGCCTGGCTGAAGCGCGCAAAAGTGGTTTGTTGAATTTCCTGCGGCCCGACAGCAAATCGCAGGTCTCGATCCAGTACATCAATGATAAACCGATCCGGGTTGACACGGTGGTCGTCTCCTCACAGCATGCACCGGATGTCACTTATGAAAACCTCAAGGAATCAATTATTGAAGAGGTTGTGCGCAAGGTCATCCCGCATGACCTGATCGATGAAAATACCAAGTACTTTATCAATCCAACCGGACGGTTTGTCGTCGGTGGGCCCATGGGTGACTGCGGCCTGACCGGGCGGAAAATTATCGTTGACACCTATGGCGGCCAGGGTTCCCATGGTGGTGGCGCTTTTTCCGGCAAGGATCCGTCAAAGGTCGATCGCAGCGCTTCTTACATGGCTCGCTATGTTGCCAAGAATATCGTCGCTGCAGGGATTGCCGACAAATGTGAAGTCCAGCTGGCCTATGCAATCGGGGTCGCAGAGCCGGTTTCGGTCATGATCAATACCTTCGGCACCGGCAAGATTCCCTCCAACGACATTGCCCGGATTGCCCAGGAAGAGTTTGATATGCGTCCACGAACGATTATTGAAACTCTCGATCTGTTGCGTCCGATCTACCGCAAGACTGCTGCTTACGGTCACTTCGGCCGCGAACTTGCCGAGTTCACTTGGGAGCGCACTGATCGCATCGAGTCCCTGAAAAACCGCGCTGGCATCTGAGCGGTTCAATATTCATACAACTGCGGCGGGCGGATCGTATTGACGGTCCGCCCGTCCGCGTTCTAGGTTTACAGGTATGCGGCAACCGGATCTCTCGATTATTGTCCCGACCCTGAACGAGGCCAAAACCCTGCCTTTGCTGGTTGCCGACCTGGCCGGTCAAAAAGGTATCGATATTGAGGTGATCGTCTCCGATGGCGGCTCAACAGACTCAACAGCCGAGGTTGCAGAGACGATCCTTGCAGGCGAAGATCTGCCAGGGACATGCCTGGTCGGTCCAGCCGGGCGTGGCCGCCAGTTGAATGCCGGCGCTGCAGCCGCCAGGGCTGACTGGCTGTTGTTTCTGCATGCCGACAGCAGGCTGCCTGATCACAACCAGTTGCAACAGGCCCTGCATGTCATTCAAGGCCAGCAGGAGAGAACCGGCACAGATACCACGGCCGGTCGATTCGCTCTGCGTTTCGAACGCGCGCCGGGAGATGAGAGCTTTGCTTTGTTTTATTACGAATCCAAGGCGCGGCTGGGCAGGGCCGGATGCATTCACGGTGATCAGGGGATGCTGTTCAGAAAAACCTTTTTTGCAAAAGTTGGCCCTTTCCGTGAAGATCTTCCTGTCATGGAAGACACTGCATTGGCGGAGCAGGTCCGCAAGCACGGCAAGTGGCGGCTTCTGCCGGGTGAGATCATTACCTCCGCTCGACGTTTTGCCATCGAAGGATGGGGTGCCCGGCAAACGCTGAATGCCTTGATGATGAATTTCCTGGCGATCGGCTGGTTGGATTTTTTTGTCAAGGCCCCGGAAGTTTATCGGCAGCAGGACAAGACCAAACCTTTGCGACTTGGACCGTTCTATCGTCAGATTGCGGAGCTTCTTGCCAGCATGTCCTGGCAAAAACGGTGGTCACTCTGGTTCGCTACCGGGACTTATGTCCGAGGCCAGGCCTGGCAGATCGGACTGGCTTTGGATTGTCGAAAAACCTACCAACGCAACCTCGCTTATCCTCAGGACCCTGGTGCCTGGTTGCGCGGGTTTGATCGATGGTTCGAACCATTGACCAACCATCGAGTCGGTTGCTTTATAACCGCATTGCTGGTTCGCCTGTGGTTTGCCGCTCAACTGCGTCGTCGTAGCTAGAGAGCCTTTTCCAGGAGTTGCCTAATGAATCTGGACATAAACAAAAAAGTTCAAGATATCCCGTTTCTGAAAACCCTCGGCGTTTCAGTCAGGGTCATTGCCGAACAACACGCCGAGATGGTCGTGACAATAGACGACCGCCACCTGAATTACATGGGCACTGTCCATGGTGGTCTGATTTCAGCATTGGTTGATACGGTTTGTTTCTTCCCACAACCACTCATCCCCTCAGGTCTTAAATTAACCACTGTCGAGCTCAATGTCAGCTACATCAGGCCCGCGCAAAAGGGTGATGTCCTCGTTGCCCGCTCCGAACTTCTTCACCTGGGGCGCAGTACTGCGCGTTTGTCAGTCAAGGTGACCGACCAGACCGATAGTCTCGTTGCGCACGGCATGGCGACACTGATGATTCTCTGCTGATATGTCAATTTTCTTCTTGTTTTTATGGCGCACATATAATATCAATAAAGATTGATATTTAAAAAAGCTTGGATTGATGCATGCTCGAGACTCTTAAAATCCTGGCTGACACGACCCGCCTGAGAATCCTGCGCATACTTCGACAGGGTGACTTTACGGTGCAAGACCTCATGCAGGCTTTGCAGATGGGGCAGTCAAGGATTTCACGACATTTGATCCTGATGAATGAAGCCGGTCTGCTCAAGGTCGAAAAGCAGGGGACCTGGCACTACTATCGCCTTGCGCCTGAAAGCCGTTTTTTTCAAAAAATCTGGCCGGCCATCGAAGCGCATCTCGACGAGCTTGCAATGCGCGAGCAGGATACAGACGGGATCCTTGCGATTATGGCGGAGCGACGCAAACGCAGCCAGGAGTTCTTCGACCGACATGCCCGTAACTGGGATGCCATGCATAACGCGTTGCTCAATCTTCCCGATTACCAATCGGATCTGCTCGAGTTGCTGCCGGAGGGTGGCCTGTTTGCTGAAATCGGTGTCGGCTCAGGTATGCTGCTGCCTTTGTTGATTGAAAAGGCTGATCGCGTCATCGGCCTCGATCATGCCCCGGCCATGATCACTCTGGCCAGGGAGACGGTGCAGAATCATCACTTGGCGGAATGTGTCGATCTCCGCCTGGCAGAGATGAACCACCTGCCGCTGGCTGACGGTTCGGTGCGTGCGGTTGTCATGAACCAGGTCCTGCATCATGCCGAACAGCCAGGCGACGTCCTCAGAGAGGTGGCACGGGTTCTTGCTACGGCAGGTCTTCTGGTCCTTGCCGACCTGAGTCGCCATGAGCTGGACTGGGCACGGGAGAAGTTGGCGGACCAGTGGCTCGGATTCAAACGTCAGGAACTTGAGGACTGGCTCGCCGAAGCCGGCATGCAGGTCTGCACTTACCGCGAATCTGGCGGCTCCGGATCATATCAGGGAGTCCTGCTGTTGACTGCGAAGTTGCAAAACAACAATTGAGAAAGCAAGATAAATTAAGGAGAAGCACACATGACAGAAAACCACGATTTTAAAGTAAAGGACCTGTCTCTGGCGGCCTGGGGACGCAAGGAAATTGATCTGGCCGAGGTCGAAATGCCCGGCCTGATGGCTTTGCGCGAGGAATACCATGGCAGGGCGCCGCTTGCCGGAGCGCGGATCACCGGTTCACTGCACATGACGATCCAGACGGCCGTTCTGATCGAGACGCTGGTCGATCTCGGCGCAGAAGTGCGATGGGCATCATGCAATATCTTCTCGACCCAGGACCAGGCTGCCGCAGCGGTGGCCGTCGGCCGGAAGGGGACTCCACAAAGGCCCAAAGGTGTGCCGGTTTTTGCCTGGAAGGGTGAGACCCTTGAGGAATACTGGTGGTGCACTGAACAAGCCCTGAGCTGGCCGAACGGCAAACTGCCCAACATGATTCTTGACGATGGTGGCGATGCGACGATGATGGTTTTGAACGGTGCCGAGTGGCAGGCGCAGGGCGTTCCGCAATTGCAGGTCGATGACGCCGAAGACTGGGTAGAACTGGTCAAAATCCTGAAGCAGTCGATCGACAGTCAATCGATTGACTGGCAGGCCGTCTGCAACTCGATAAAGGGGGTGACCGAAGAGACGACAACCGGGGTTCATCGGCTTTACCACCTGCAAAAAATCGGCAAACTGCCTTTCCCGGCGATGAACGTCAACGATTCCGTGACTAAAAGCAAGTTTGACAACGTTTATGGCTGTCGACATAGCCTGGTCGACGGCATCATGCGGGCGACCGACGTCATGCTTTCCGGTAAAGTGGCGGTTGTCTGCGGCTACGGTGATGTCGGCAAGGGCTGTTGTCAGTCGTTACGCGGCCAGGGCGCGCGGGTGATTGTGACCGAGATTGACCCGATCTGCGCCTTGCAGGCCTTGATGGAGGGCTACGAGGTCAACACGCTTGAGGATGTGGTGAGCGAGGCCGACCTGTTTATCACCACCACGGGCAACAGGGACGTTATCCGCGTCGACCATATGGCCCGTATGAAACACAATGCGATCGTCGGCAACATCGGTCACTTTGATAACGAGATCGAGATGGCGGCCCTGGCAAAGGTCGCCGGGATTGAGAAAATCAACATCAAGAACCCCCGTGAGCATGGTAACCAGGTTGACCAGTGGCTCTTCCCGGATGGTCACGCCGTTATTGTCCTCGCCGAAGGGCGTCTGCTCAACCTTGGCTGCGCAACCGGACATCCTTCGTTCGTCATGTCCAACAGCTTTACCAACCAGGTAATGGCGCAGATCGAGTTGTTCACGAAAACCGATGATTACAACAAAGAAGTCTATGTCCTGCCCAAAAGCCTCGACGAAAAGGTGGCCAGGCTGCATCTTGGCAAGCTCGGCGCGAAATTGACGATCCTCACCAAGGAACAGGCCGATTATCTCGGGGTCCCGGTCGAGGGGCCGTACAAAGCCGATGCCTATCGTTATTGAGTTTTGTAAATAATTTAGGAACATGGGGACGGGCTTTGCGCCCGTGCCAGGTTGCTGTCAAATTCAGCGAGAATTCATGTTAGAGAGGGCAACAGATGATTCATCTGTTGCCCTAACCGTCACAGGCTTTGCGCCGGCCCTTTTTTCTGTCGGTCCGCTTCAGTCCTGTGCCCTGAGGAAGAGCCAGGTTGCGGTCAGTGTTATCAGGATGTTGGCGGACCAGGCTGCGACCACCGGCGACAGCATCGCAGAGCTGCCCAAAGCTGCAAAAACGGCGTACAGCACGAAATAAACAACAAAAACCGAAAGACTGACAATGATTCCAAGCGCAAAGCTGGGTCGGCGCCCGCGCTGGAGCGCAAACGGCATGCCGAGCAAAACCATGATCAGAGGAATGCAGGCCTTCGACAAGCGCAGATGCGACTCGAGCTGGTAGACCCTTGGATCGTGACCATCTGCCTGCATCGTCTTGATGATCTCATGAAGCTCGAACTGGGTCATCTCTTCGGGGTTGTTCCAGAGCTGCGTAACCTGAGATGGGTCTTTACCCAGGTCCAGAAGCCAATCAGCCTTCTCATCGTAACCCCGAATGGTTTTGTCAACGGCTGAGAATTGCCAGATTTTTACCTCTTTGAATGACCAGAGACCTTCTCTCTGATAGTGTCCCGATTCAGCCTGCAACCGTTCTACGGGCTTGAATCGATCATCAAACGTGATGATGGTGACCCCGAAAAGAGCCCCGCGCTGAGGAAACGAGCGCTTGATGTGCACGATCCTGTTCCCGTTGCGGAAATAAATGTCTTTTGACTCACTCGCAAGATCTTTCGTTTTGTTCTTTATTTTCACTTCCTTGATGTATTCGGTCTGCTGGATACCCAGGGGCGTCAGCCAGAGATTACAGAACAGGAGCAGTCCGCACAACAGAAGCCCGCATAGAAACATTGACCGGCTGATCCTGGAAATACTGATCCCGCCACCGCGCAGGGCTGTCAACTGGTTGGTGCGCGAAAGGCCACCGATCGTTGCGAAGGCTGCGAGGAGAACCGCCATAGGCAGAGTGTTGGAGATCATCAGCGGCAGGTTATAAACCGGGTAGAGAAAATAATAGACGAGAGCAGCCTGGTTTTCGATGAAATCATCAACCTTCTCGATGAACTCGATGACCGCATAGAGTGATACGAGAGCCAGCAACATAAATGCCAAATTCTTCAGAAACAGATTGGCTATGTATCGATCAAGCGTGGTCATCGTTCTTGTCTAGACGATTTTTCAGGTACGACATGGTTTGCTCGACCTGCGAGACGAATATGCTGGGCTGTTCGTGTGCACTGCGATACAGGCAGTAAAGCCCGGATATGCCAAGCAGCGAATGTGGCAGCCAAAAGGTCAGCCACGGCTTAACTCCGGCATCAGCAGTAAAAGTCTGTCCCAGAGACAGCAGTATGTAATAGCCAAGATATATGATCAGGCCGATAACAAACCCGCCGCTACGACCGGATCGGTGGTTCTGGATACTGAACGGCAGTCCGAACAGAGCAAAGATCAAAGGGGCCATCGGTGAGGCGAGCCGGGTATGCAGTTCCGCTTTGACGGTCCCCAGTTTTTTCTCGTCGGGCTCGTTTTTCTCACTGTCGAGCTGCCGCCAGAGCTGGCCAGTCGACATCTCTTTGGGACGTTTCTTCTTGCCGATCTTGTCGGCCGCGGTTTCGCCTTCGCCGGTCAGATCCGGTCGCACATCGTAGCTGCGGAAGTTGATCAGCTGGTAAGCTGAATCGTCTCCGGTCTTCTGCCGATGAATTGTCCCGTCGAGCAGTCTGAATGTGATGACCTCTTCTGTTTCGTCGGCGACTATATCACCCTGTTCGGCAAATATCAGCATGGTCGCCTCGGGTTTCCTCTCAACGATAAAAAGGCCGTTCATCTGGCCGGTGCGGTCGTCGAGCTGGTCAGCATACAAGACCATGTTGTTGAAATGTTTCATGAATACCTGCGACTGAAATCCGATCGTTGCCTTCTGCATGGTGATGGCGAAGACCTGTTCTCGGAAGGCCTGATATCCCCAGGGCTTCAGCCACAGGCTTGCGATCGCCGTAAGCAGGGAGAAGATGATTGCCAGGCCAATGACCGGCCGGGCCATTTGCGCGAGTCCCACGCCGGCCGCCTTCATGGCAATCGTTTCGCTGTCCGCAGACATGCGGCTGAGTCCGATCATGATGCCCATCAGAAAAGACAGGGGCAGGGTGATGTTGAGAAAGGCAGGCAACATGGTGCCGAACAGCACCATGATGTCGAAGATCGAGACGCCTTTATTGACGACCAGGTCGACAAGTTTCATCAGCCTGCCCATGAGCAGGACCATGGTGAAAATCAGCAAGCAGAGCAGGGTCGGCGAGAGGACCTCTGCGACGATATATTTGCGTAGACTCGTGCCAAGCATGATGCCGCATAGTAGTACAGTCAATATCAGAATGTAAACGCTATTGATGGTGAAAAACCCCTTGCTTTAGGGATACTCTCATGTTATACGAGTGTGCTGTCCAATACACACGCCTTTTGACCCGGACCGGGTGCCTGGCATGGGGCCAGGTCGGTTGCAGGGGTTGATGAAGGCGGCGGCCAAACCAAATTGAAGGGACGTTCAAACATGGCACAGATTACTATGAAGCAGTTATTGGAGGCCGGTGTTCATTTCGGTCACCAGACCCGTCGATGGAACCCCAAGATGAAACCTTACATCTTCGGCGCCCGTAACGGCATCTACATTATCGATCTGCAGAAGACGGTTCGCTATTTCCGGAATGCTTACAGTTTCATTCGCGATGTTTCCCAGAAAGGCGAGAAGGTCCTTTTTGTCGGCACCAAGAAACAGGCTCAGGATTCGATCGTTGAAGAGGCTGTCCGCGCAGGGCAGTTCTATGTCAACAACCGCTGGCTCGGTGGCATGCTGACGAACTTCTCGACCATCAAGCGGAGCATCGATCGCCTGAAAAAAATCGAGGCGATGGCCGAAGACGGAACCTTTGATCTGCTAATCAAAAAAGAAGTTCTGCAACTGGAGCGGGAAAAGGCCAAGCTGGAGAAGAGTCTCGGCGGGATCAAGAATATGACCCGTCTGCCTGCAGCAGTTTTTATTGTTGATCCGAACAAGGAAGATATTGCCGTTAAGGAAGCTCGCAAGCTCGGTATCCCGGTTGTTGCCGTGGTCGATACCAACTGTGATCCCGAGGGGATTGATTACATCATCCCCGGCAATGACGATGCGATTCGTGCCATCCGCCTGTTTGCTTCGAAAATGGCAGAAGCGTGTCTTGAAGGAGCTGCTGCCCGGGAAGAAGATTTGCGCAACGATGCAGAGGGTGCAGACCAGGAAGCAGAGGTTGTTGAAGAAGGATCTGAGACAGTTGTCGTTGAAAAGGCCGAGGCTGAAGCGCCGGTCGTGACCAAAGCGACATCTGAGCAGGCAAGCGCCGCAGGTGCAGAGGCGACCGAAGCAAAGGATGCTCCGGCAGAAGCGTAACCGATCGATACGGACAAATACAACAAGGCGGCCTGCATTGCAGCCGCCTTTTTAACAGACAATCAAATATTCGCAAATAGCGTCGTGCAGAGGAGGTTTTACCGTGGCGACAATTACAGCAAAAATGGTAGGTGACCTGCGTGCCAAAACCGGTGCCGGGATGATGGATTGCAAGAAAGCACTGACCGAATCCGCCGGAGACATGGAACAGGCGATTGATCTGCTGCGCAAAAAAGGCCTTTCTGCGGCAGCCAAAAAATCGGGTCGTGTTGCTGCTGAAGGTATGATTGCTGCTGCTGGAGGCGGTCGATGCGGGGCGCTGGTAGAAGTCAACTCCGAGACCGATTTCGTTGCCAAAAACGAAGCCTTTCAGAACTTTGCCGCTGGCGTGGTCGCAGTGGTTCTGGAGCAGAAACCGGCCGATGTCGAAGCTCTAAAACAGTTGGATTTCCCGGGTAGCGGCCGCAACGTCGCCGAGGAACTGACTCACCAGATCGCGACGATCGGTGAAAATATGAATATCCGTCGGTTCGCCCGCCTCGAAAGCATGTCGGGTGTGACGGCATCCTACATCCACGGTGCCGGCAAGATCGGCGTTCTGGTTCAACTCGACACCGAACAAGCTGATAACCCGAAAATTGCAGAGACTGCAAAGATGCTCGCCATGCATGTTGCAGCGGCGAGTCCACAGTACTTGAACCGCGACGAAGTCCCCGCCGATGTTATCGAGCGCGAAAAAGATATCATGCGTGCCAAAGCTCTCGAGAGCGGTAAGCCCGAAAACATTATCGAGAAAATCATTGCAGGCCAGATCAACAAGTTCTTCGGTGAAATCTGCCTCCTGGAACAGGTCTATGTCGTTGATACTGATCATAAGGTTGGTCAAGTGGTAGAGGCGCTGGCCAAGGAGGTCGGCGGCAAATTAACACTCAGTGCATACGAACGTTTCCAGCTGGGTGAAGGAATTGACAAGAAAGAGGATGATTTCGCGGCAGAAGTCGCTTCGATGACCAAATAATCTATAACAGTCGCCAGCGGAGAAATCATGGCACATCACCCCCGTTACAAGCGTATACTGCTCAAACTCAGCGGCGAAGCTCTGGCCGGCAATCAAGGCTATGGTATTGACCCGGACATTATCCGGGCGATTGCTGTGGAAATTCGCGGGGTCGTTGATCTCGGCGTTCAGGTTGCTGTCGTGATCGGTGGTGGCAATATTTTCCGCGGGGTCGCCGCATCGTCTATGGGGATGGATCGTGCCAGCGCCGACTACATGGGGATGCTAGCAACGGTCATGAACAGTCTGGCGTTGCAGGACGCTCTGGAAAAGGCGGGGGTGATCACCAGGGTTCAGTCTGCCATTGAAATGCAGGAGATCGCTGAGCCTTATATCCGCCGCCGTGCTGTAAGGCACCTTGAAAAAGGGCGCGTCGTCATTTTCGGTGCCGGCACCGGCAACCCGTTTTTCACGACCGATACGGCGGCCAGCCTGCGAGCAATTGAAATCGGTGCTGAAATTATTCTCAAAGCGACCAAGGTCGATGGAGTGTACGACTCCGATCCCGCAAAAAACGAAGACGCGGTCAAATATGAACAGTTGACATATCTGGATGTCCTGAAGCAGGGTCTCAGGGTGATGGACTCTACGGCGACGTCCCTTTGTATGGACAACGACCTGCCGATTCTCGTGTTTGATCTGACGACCAGCGGCAACATTGAACGAGTTGTCTGCGGCGAACAGATCGGAACTATTGTCAAAGGAGAATGATATTATGATTGCTGATGTCAAATCCAATGCAAACGCCGGGATGACCAAGGCCCTGGAGTCATTCAAACGCGATCTGGGCAAAGTCAGGACAGGTCGCGCCTCACTCTCTTTGCTCGATGACATCAAGGTTGATTATTACGGCACCCCGACGCCCCTCAACCAGGTCGGTTCCATGGCTGTCCCCGAACCCCGTCTGATCACGATTCAGCCTTGGGAGAAAAACCTGATCGGTGAAATCGAAAAAGCCATTCTCAAGGCCGATCTCGGTCTCAACCCGAGTTCCGACGGGCAAGTCATCCGGCTGGTCTTCCCGCCGTTGACCGAAGAGCGCCGCAAGGAAATGGTCAAGCAAGTCAAGCGTATGGGGGAAGATGCCAAGGTCGGCATTCGCAGTGTTCGTCGTGACGCCAACGATACCTTGAAGAAGCTCGAAAAAGACAAGGATATCACCGAAGATGAGCAGAAACGCGGCGAAAAAGACATTCAGGAGCTGACCGATGATTACGTTGCCCGGGTGGACAAGGTCATTGAAGAGAAAGAAAAAGACCTCATGGAGATTTGACCTCTGCAATTGATCTTTACTATGTCAATAATTGCAGAATGTTCAGATTTTCGGGCCTCGATTGTCCCTGCCCGGTCAATGCCATCGTCAATGAGAGCAAGGGGCGCCTGACGGGCGCCCTTTACTATTGATGGCCGCTAGGCTGCCGGTTGTCCGACTCGTTCCCTCTGTGGTAGTTTACTGACTCGAGTTTAATTAGCCCGGGGTGTTTTTGTTGATGCAGATTCCCAATCATCTTGCGATAATCATGGACGGTAACGGCCGCTGGGCGGAACAGCGCCGCCTGCCGCGCATCCTGGGACACCGGAAAGGCGTTGAAACAGTTCAGCAGGTCGTTGATGAATGCCTCGATCTGGGGATCGGTTTTTTGACGCTGTATGCATTCAGTTCTGAGAACTGGGGACGCCCACGGCATGAAGTTGATGCGCTGATGAGATTGCTCGGCAACTTTCTGGAAAAGGAGTTGAAACAGCTCCAGCAACACGGCATTCGTCTGGTGGCAATCGGCGAACTCGATCGTCTGCCGCAGGCTACCTTTGAAATCCTGAAAAACATTATCGAGAAGACCCAACACAATACGAAAATGGTTTTGAACCTGGCCCTGTCTTATGGCTCGCGTAACGAACTGACGCGGGCCATGCAACAGATCGGCAGAGATATCGCTGAGGGCAAGTTACCGCCTGATGAGCTCTCCGAAGAGGATATTGTCGCCCGCCTTGATACTCACGACATCCCGGACCCGGATTTGTTGATTCGCACCAGCGGGGAAATGCGGGTGAGTAATTTTCTGCTCTGGCAGATAGCTTACACGGAGCTTTATTTTACCGAGGCGCTCTGGCCGGATTTCTCACGTCAGGAGTTAATGCAGGCTCTGCAGGCATATAGCCGCCGCCAGCGGCGCTTCGGGTTGACCAGTGCTCAATTGGATGGTTCTGAGGAAAGCGACGGGGAGGGCCGTCATTAAACAGCGCATCATCACAGCCGTTATCGCTTTACCGATCCTTGTCCTCTGTGTTTTCTACGCCAGTCAGGGGCTGTTTTCCGGGCTTTTGTTTGTCATCAGTGCCCTGGCTCTGCGGGAATTCTATCGCATGGCATTGCCCGGTGAGCGACGTCTAGAAGGCTCATTGTCCATCGTTGCCGGTATTTTCTGTTGCCTTGGGATCGTCTATGCTGCCAGCCCTTCGGCAATCCTCTTGAGTATCGTCCTGCCGTTTCTTCTGCTGACCCTGGTTTATCTCTTCCGTTGCCAGGATATGCAAAAGGTCAGTCGCGATCTTGCCGTCAGCCTGTTTGGTATCCTCTATATCCCGGTATTGCTCGCTCATGCAGT
>JBFLJZ010000112.1:0-8124 GCA_040882925.1 Desulfuromonadales bacterium | reverse complement strand
GAGCTGCTCAACGCGCATGACGCCGATATCGGTGCGACCGGACTCCTCGATAGCAGCCTGTATTTCGTAGAATATCTTGCCGCTGCAGAGCAGTAGGATTTTGACCTGGTCGTCCGGTATGGCACACGGGATAAACGCCTGGAAAGCCCCTTCACTCAGTTCATCCAGAGTGCTCGAACAGGCTGGCAGGCGCAGCAGGCTCTTCGGTGTGAAAACGATCAGCGGTCTGCGATACGGCAGCTTGCACTGGCGGCGCAGGAGGTGGAAAATCTGTGCCGGACTGCTCGGGTAAACGACATGCAGGTTATTGCCCGCGCATAGGTTCATAAAGCGCTCGATGCGAGCGCTTGAGTGCTCCGGCCCCTGACCTTCATAGCCGTGGGGAAGGAACATGACCAGTCCGCTCGAGCGGTCCCACTTGGTGCTGCTGGCGCCTATGAACTGGTCTATGATGACCTGGGCGCCGTTGGCGAAGTCGCCGAACTGGGCTTCCCAGATGGTCAGGCCATGCGGCGTTTCCAGAGAGTAGCCGTATTCGAGGCCGAGAACTGCGGCCTCGGAGAGCATGCTGTTGTAGATCTGGATCGCGGCCTGGCCCTTTTCCAGGAAGGCGAGAGGGACGTAAAGCTGGCCGGTTTTCTGATCGACCAGGGTTGAATGTCGCTGGTTGAAGGTGCCGCGGCGCGAGTCCTGGCCCGAGAGGCGCACCGGAGTATTCTCGATGAGCAGCGAGGCAAAAGCAAGGGCTTCGGCGTTCGCCCAGTCGATGCCTTCGCCACTTAGAACAACTTCTGCGCGACGTTTGAGCATCCGGGCGATTTTCGGGTGGGCGTTAAAGGCTTCCGGAAGCTGCGCGAGGCGGGTCGACAGTCTTTTCAGCGTGTCAGCAGGCACCTTCGTGTCGGGCTCATCCGCAGTATATTCGCGTTGTACACCTGTCCATTTGGCTTGGAAGCCGACATCGTTTTGCGCCTTGGGCTCCTCGTCCAGCGCTTCATCCAGGCGTTTGCTAATCTCGCTGGCGCTGGCATCAATGGTTTCACGGGCTATCCCGGCGGCCGTCAGTCGCTCGGCATAAATCTCGTGCAGTGGTGGCCGCTTGCGGATCTTGCCATACATCAACGGTTGGGTGAAAAACGGCTCGTCCCCCTCGTTGTGGCCGTGCCGGCGATAGCAGATGACTTCGACAACCACGTCTTCGCCAAACTCCTGACGATATTCCAGGGCGAGATTGGTCGCGTAGACAACCGCCTCAGGGTCCTCGCCGTTGACGTGGAAGATCGGCACCATAAGCATTTTTGCCACATCGGTGGCGTAGAGTGTCGAGCGTGCATGGGCCGGCGAGGTGGTAAAGCCGATCTGGTTGTTGAGCACCAGGTGGAAGGTCCCGCCCGACTGGTAACCGTCAATCTGTGAAAGGTTCAGCACCTCGGTGACCAGCCCCTGGCCGGCGAAGGCCGCATCGCCATGAATCAGGACCGGCAGAACCCTTTTTTTGCCGCCGGGGCCGTAACTGACATGGCGGGCGCGGCATTTGCCGATCACCACCGGGTCAACCGCTTCAAGATGGCTCGGGTTGGCGGCCAGGCTGAGGTGGATGCTGTGCCCGGATTCAAGGGTCAGATCAGAGGAATAACCTTTGTGGTATTTGACGTCGCCATCGCCGACGAAAGCCAGCTCCAGGTTGTCCTGGAACTCGGCGAAAATATTCTCCAGAGGCTTGTTGAAGATGTTGGCCAGGACGTTCAGTCTGCCGCGGTGGGCCATGCCCATGACCAGGTCGCTGACTCCCCGCTGCGCCGCCTGGTTGAGCAGACTGTCGAGCAAAGGAATGATGACTTCACCGCCTTCCAGCGAGAAGCGTTTTTGGCCAAGGAACTTGCGGTGCAGGAACGCTTCGAAGAGTGTCGCTTCCTGGAGTTTTTTCAGGATATGAAGCTGCTCCTCGCGGGAGAAATCGGCTCGATTGCGTTTCTCCTCCATGCGTTGTTTCAGCCAGTCCCGCTTGTGCGGGTTCTGGATATGCATGAACTCAACCCCGATTGCGCCACAGTAGGTTGCATCGAGCAGGTCGACAATCTCTTGCAGAGTGGCGCTCTGGCGGGGGAAGCGCAGCGGGTAAAAGGTTTGTTCCAGGTCTGCTTCGGTCAGCCCGAATGCGGCGAGGCTCAATTCGGGGTGCTCAGTTCGCTCGGGCGTGAGCGGGTCGGTTGAGGCTTGCAGGTGGCCGAGATCACGATAGCGGTAGATCAGGGAGTCGACAGCCGAATTCTTTTCTGCCAGGGCGCGGTCAGCGACCGGAGTCTGCTGAGCGAGGTCGAAGCCTTGAAAAAATGCCTGCCAGTCAGGCGACACCTGGCCGGGATCGGATTTCCAGA
The DNA here is from genome assembly GCA_040882925.1 of Desulfuromonadales bacterium. Lineage (GTDB taxonomy): Bacteria > Desulfobacterota > Desulfuromonadia > Desulfuromonadales > BM103 > JAFDBW01. The sequence continues at coordinate 5,746 of JBFLJZ010000112.1, read as the reverse complement.
GCTGGTACTGTTCTTCCAACCACTCCGGACTGACGTTACTGGATATGCTCATAGATGACCCTGTCACATTACAGTCATTCGTGTATTTGAAGTCCGTGAATTATATCAAGGGGTTGCAGATCAAGCAAATCGTTGGGTGCGCGACGGGCACAACCAGCAATTAGTCTTTCGGTTTGCAGACCCCCTTCTTGCACGAAAGGCTCGGATCATAGGGGAGGTTGTCGAGGGAGCGCTCCGCCTGGATTGCTGCCATACAGCCGGTCCCTGCTGCCGTCACGGCCTGACGAAACTGTTGGTCCTGGACATCCCCTGCGGCAAAAACTCCCGAGACATTGGTCTTGGTGCCGTTGCGGGTCAAGATATAGCCTTCATCATTCATTTCCAGCTGGTCACGGAAAAGTTCGGTGTTCGGTCGGTGGCCGATGGCAATGAACAGGCCATCGCAGGCCAGCTCGGTCTCTTTATCGGTCTTGAGGTTCCTGGTGCGAATGCCGGTGACGCCGCTTGAGTCCTCGAGGATTTCTGTCAACACCGAATCCCAGATGAAATTGATCGTCTTGTTGGTCAGGGCGCGTTCGGCAAGTACCGGTGTTGCCCGCAGGGAGTCGCGACGATGTACCACCGTCACCCGGCTGGCAAAGCGGGTCAGGAAAACGGCTTCTTCCATGGCGGTGTCGCCGCCGCCGACCACGACCACTTCGCGGTCGCGATAGAAAAATCCGTCGCAGGTGGCACAGACGGATACGCCGCGACCATACAGCGACTTTTCGTTGCCCAGGCCGAGCAGCTTCGGCGAGGCGCCGGTGGCGATGATCAGGGTCAGGCAGCGGTACATCACTTCACCGGTCCAGATGCGGAAGGGGCGTTCCTGAAGGTCGACCCTGGTCACTTGCCCTTCGACGAACTGGGCGCCGAAACGCTCTGCCTGTCGACGCATGTTCTCCATCAGGTCGGGGCCGTCAATGCCATCGGGAAAACCGGGAAAGTTGTCGACCGTTGTCGTGGTTGTCAGCTGGCCCCCGGGTTGCACGCCATGAATCAGCAACGGACAGCAGCGGCTGCGCCCGGAATAGATCGCCGCCGTCAAACCGGCCGGCCCGGAGCCGAGAATAATCGTTTCATAGATCGCGTCAGGATTCGTCATCTTGATCCCCCTCGAATTGTTCTGCAGCATGATATGAAGAGCGCACCAGGGGCCCGGCCTCGACATGGTTGAACCCGAGTTCGATTCCGGACCGGCGCAGTTGTTCGAATTCAGCAGGTTCTACATAGCGATCGACCGGCAGGTGGTCACGGCTCGGCTGCAGGTATTGGCCGAGAGTCAGCATGGCACAGCCGACCTGCCGCAGATCCTGCATGACAGCAATGACTTCCTCGACGGATTCGCCCATCCCCAGCATCAGGCCGGACTTGGTGGGGACCTCAGGGGCAATCCTGTTTGCCGCTGCAAGAAGTTGCAGGGAGCGCTGGTAACCTGCTCCGCAACGGGCTGTCTGGTAGAGTCTCGGTACGGTTTCCAGGTTATGACCCAGAACATCAGGGCGTGAGTCGAGAATCGTCTGCAACGCCTGTTGATCACCCTGCAGGTCGGGAATCAGCAATTCGACGCGACAACCCGGGCAGCGCTGACGGATGGCCCGGGTCACGGCGGCGAAATGGCCGGCACCGCCGTCGACGAGATCATCGCGGGTCACCGATGTGATAACCGCATGGCTCAGGTCGAGCTCGGCAATCGCATCGGCAACCTTGTGCACCTCCTGCGGGTCGACGGCCAGCGGAGCGGCATGGGCGACGTTGCAGAAACGGCACTCACGTGTACAGTGATTGCCGAGGATCATAAACGTCGCGGTGCCCTGTTCCCAGCACTCACCCTGGTTCGGGCAGGCTGCGCTACGGCAAACCGAGTGCAGCCCCTGTTCGCGATGCAAGCGGTCGATGCGCACATAGTTCGGCCCTGCGGGGAAGCGGACCTTGAGCCAGTCAGGCTTGCGTGGGTGTCGTGGTGTCATCAAAGTTACCGAGCAGCGGCCGTTGCATGACAGCGCCAAAGTGATCGATCAGGATGTCGGCAACCTGGTCCTTGGCGACCGGTCCGCCGAGCTCTTGACTCATCGATGTCATCGTCACTCCCGGCAGTCCGCAGGGAACGATCGCAGCAAAATCGGTGAGGTCGTTGTCAATGTTCAAGGCAAAGCCATGATAACTTATCCAGCGCCGGACGGCTATGCCAATTGAAGCAATTTTGCGACCGTCGACCCATACGCCGGTTTTGCCCGGCAAGGCTGTTCCGGACAGACCGAAATCGGCAAGCGTGCGTATCAGTATGTCTTCGAGTTGGCGCAGATAGCGGTACAAATCTTTACCGTAAGGAGTCAGGTCGACGATCGGGTAGCCGACCAATTGTCCGGGACTGTGCAGGGTGATATCACCGCCGCGTTGACTGGACACACAATCAATCCCTGCCGCTTGCAGGGTCTTCTGGTCCCAAAGCAGGTTGCTCGGTTCGGTTTTACGGCCGAAGGTAATGACCGGAGGATGTTCTAGAAGGATCAGCAGGTCGTGGGTCCAGTCCCGGCGCTGGTCCACCAGTTTTGCCTGGATGGTCAAGGCGTCCCGGTATTTGATCAGCCCGGGACGCCAGACCCTGAAGCCGTCCGGCTCTGTCTGTGGCGTTGCATCAGAGCCGGCTTTTGCCAGAGGTTGGCTCACGCCGGTTCGAAATTGCTTTTGTCAGCACCGCAGAGTGGACAGACCCAATCATCGGGGATGTCTTCAAAAGCCGTTCCGGGGTCGATGCCGTTGCCCGGGTCGCCCTCGGCGGGGTCATAGATGTAGTCACAGATAACGCAGCGGTACTTGGTCATGGTTCACTCCTTGGGTAGGGTAAGATCATCCGACCACCTGTCGGAAAATATTCGGATTATTTTAGTTATAATAATCCGTCATGGCAAGTCGAGAATAATGGCTTGGCGCAATCAGCGTTATTCAATCATGTTGACCAGCTCCTGCACGGTCTTTTCAATGCCGGCCGCCGCTTCGCTGATCGAGCCGGCCAGCATATAGGCCGGTGACGAGACAATCTTGTTTTCCTTGTCGACAACGGCTTCCTTGACCGGGCAGTCAACATGCCTGGCTCCCATTTTATTCAGGGCGCTGGCGGTTCCTTCATCGGTGCCGATGGTCAGTGCAGGCGAGTTGATCGGGCCGAGAACTTTCGCCAGCAGCGCCGGCGCGATGCAGATCGCGGCCAGAGGCTTTTTCGCGGCGACAGTTTCCTTGACCAGGCGAGCCACGTCCGGGTTGACGTTGCAGTCCGGTCCTTTGACGGCGAAGTCACAAAGGTTCTTTGCTGCGCCGAATCCCCCGGGCAGGATCAGGGCGTCGAAATCGGCAGCCGTGACGGTTGCGGTGTCCTTGATGTTGCCCCTGACGATACGCGCCGACTCGACCAGAACATTGCGTGTTTCACCTTCGGTCGGCTCTCCGGATAGATGATTGATGACATGCATCTGTTCGATATTCGGCGCCATGCAGACAGCTTCTGCTCCGGCCCGGTCGATGGCCAGCAGGGTGATAACCGTTTCGTTGAGTTCGCTGCCGTCATATACGCCGCAACCGGACAGGATAACGCCTATTTTTTTTGCCATGGTCATTCCTCCTTCGCTTTTTATGTCATGAATAATCGGTTTGCGTGCAGAGTCGGTCTGTCAAGATTAAAGAAAAATTCCGGCATGTCAAGGCAATCGGCACAGTCGTCTGGCCGTAATATTACTGATCGTGCTATCTTGTTAGCCATGTTTCAATCCTATTTCCGCAAACGTAGCAAACGCTCCCTTTCCCTCGACAATGTCCAGGCCGTCTTTTTTGATCTAGACGGTACGCTGGTCGATGTCGATATGCATCTATTCGTGCCGGTTTACCTCAACCGCCTGACCGAGCAGATGAAAGAATTGATCGAACCAGCGTCTGCAACCAGGGCGATGCATCGTGCTGTCGCTGCGATGTTTGCCAACCGGGATGCCGACAAAACCCTCGAGGCCGTGTTGTTCGACGTGCTGCGTGATGAATTGGCGATGACCCCGGAACAATACCGGCGGTGCCTGAATGAATTCTTGCACAACGACCTCGAAGTGCTGCGCCCGCTGGTGGTCGGCCATGCCTTGTCGTCCCGGCTGGTTGATGCCGCGCGAGCCAGGGGGTGGCAGGTCATCCTGGCAACCAATCCGATCTTTCCACGGGATGTCGTCGATGCTCGCGTCAGGTGGGGGGGGCTTGATGGTGACAAGTTCCACCATGTGACGACCTACGAAACGGAGCATTTCTGCAAGCCGAATCCGGATTTTTTCAGAGAGAATCTCAATCTTCTGCAGCTCGAAGCCGAGCGTTGCCTGATGGTCGGGAACGACACGCTGCACGACCTGTCCGCCAGCCAGGTCGGTATGCAGACATGCCTGCTGACGCCCTGGTGCATCAGGCGGCCCAAAGAGCGTTTCCGTGCCGATTGGCAGGGCAGACATGAAGACCTGCTGGCACTGATCGAGGCATAAGCCTGGTCTGCATTGTGCCCGGCGCCATCCAGATTGACATAAGGTCTTGTTTTCGCTACTCTGCTGAGTTGTAACCGAGAGGTTTGCTTTTCATGTTCAAGCTCTTTTCAAGATTGTGCGCAACACTTTTTCTGGTCTTGCCCTGGCTGTTATGCGCCGGATGCAATGAACAGCAGGAGACCCGGCTGACAACTACTGTGCGCCAGGCGGAGTCGCCGCCACCCGTGGCGGAGCCGGCTGCCGAGCTGCTGCTGACACAGCGGGCTTTCATAGAGGTCTCGGAGAAGGTCACTTCGGCGGTTGTCAACATCCGCGCCGAGCGGGTACGGACGGCTGCGCGGCTTAACCCGCTGTTTGAAGAATTTTTCGGCGACCTGTTCCGGACGCCACGTTCCGAACAGCGTGAGCGAAGTCTCGGTTCCGGCTTTATCCTGAGCGATGATGGTTATATCCTGACCAACGAGCACGTCGTATCAGGCGCGGAAGAAATCAAGGTTCGACTCACCGATCAGCGGGTGTTCCCCGGCAAGATCGTCGGCGTGGACCCGAAGACCGACGTCGCGGTGGTCAAGATCGAAACCGACGAGCCATTGCCGGCCGTGGTGCTGGGCGACTCCGACCACCTTAAGGTGGGGCAATGGGCTCTTGCAATCGGCAATCCTTTTGGCCTCGACAGCACTCTGACGGTTGGTGTCATCTCGGCAACCGGGCGCACCGACGTGGGGATCGAGGACTACGAGAATTTTGTCCAGACTGATGCCTCGATCAATCCGGGGAATTCGGGCGGTCCGCTGCTGAATATTTACGGCGAAGTGGTCGGTGTGAATACGGCTATCGTCGCCACTGGGCAGGGGATCGGTTTTGCCATCCCGATCAACCTGGCCAGGCAGATCGCCGATCAGTTGATCAGTACGGGAGAAGTCACACGCGGCTGGTTGGGCGTCACTATTCAGCCGCTGGATAGCGAGCTGGCAAAATCCTTTGGTCTGGATCGGGTCACGGGAGCACTGGTGACCCGGGTCCTGCCCGCAACCCCGGCGGAACGTGCCGGGATGAAGCGCGGCGACGTGCTGCTCAGTTTTAACGGCAAGCCGGTGCGCAGCGTCAAAGAGCTGCAACTGCTGGTTGCCAGTTCGGCACTTGATGAGAAGGTCCCGGTAGAAGTCCTGCGTGAAGGAACCCGCCTGACCCTGGAAGTG
>JBFLJZ010000111.1:0-5179 GCA_040882925.1 Desulfuromonadales bacterium | reverse complement strand
TCCTTGAGCTCGCGCAGCGAAACATCGCGACCGAGCTTGACGCCATATTCAATTTCGACGCCGAGCGCGGTAATCACGTCTGCTTCACGCTGCAGCAGGTCGCGCGGCATACGGTAGTCGGGAATGCCGACGGCAACCGTGCCGCCCGGCTCGTGGAGCATGTCTATGATCTTGACCTGGTGGCCTTCGAGCGCCAGGTAATAGGCCGTGGTCAGGCCGGCGGGGCCGGCGCCGACGACCATGACCCGTTTGCCGGTCGAGGGCTTCGGTTGCATCGGCGGCGTGTGATTGTGCAACCACTCGTGGTCCGAGGCAACCCGCTTGAGAACCATGATGCTGATCGGCTCATCGACCAGGGCACGGCGACATGCTGACTCGCAGGGATGCGGGCAGACACGGCCGCAGACCGCGGCGATCGGCATGTAGTCACGGATCGTCGCCAGCGATTCATCGTGGCGATAGTCCTTGATCTCCTCGACGTAAGCCGGGATATCGATATGGGCCGGACAACGGTCCATGCAGGGTGCCGTCAGCTTGGCGTGATAAGCCTTGGCTTTTTTCACCTTGCGCTCGCCGCGCAGGTAGGCCAGATAGTCATCCCGAAAATGTTTGACGGTATCGAGGACCGGTTTGGCCGCCGTCATGCAAAGCGTGCACTTGCAATTGTCGAGCAGGTCGGCCAGTCCGGACAGTGTGTTCAGGTCGCCCTCGTCACCATGGCCGGCAAGGATGCGGGACAGCGTGTCCATCATGACCCGTGTGCCACGCTTGCCCGGGGTGCATTTGGCGCAACAGTACTTCTCCTGGACAGTCTGCATATACTCGGCGGCCATGGTCACGACGTCGACATCCTTGTCCAGGACGATCACGCCGTCCCAGCCCATGAAGGCTGCTATCTTGCCTTCATCGAGATAGTTCTCCGGCAGCTTGAAAACCGCAGCTTCCGGTTCTCCGCCCTGCCGATTGTCGACCACCTTGCCGCCCCAGCTGGAAAAAACGACTTCAGCCAAGTTGAACCTCCCATTCAGGTCAGGTTTTCTGCACATAGAAACACAGCAAAAAAAGCGCCTCAGCGCTTATTTGTCGCGGTATGTGCCGGAATGTTTCATTCTATTCATGATTGTATACAGTATGCAGCTAAATACCACAGGGATAGCGGGGAAATCAAGGGAAAATTGAGAGCCTGCGGCGCTGTAGCCAAGGCTTTTCAGCGCAGCCGAGATGGCCGTTGATGAGGCCTGCGCAGAGCACCGCATCTGATCAGGGACGCTGCACCGGTCGACATGACAAACTCAGGGAAATGCGGGGAAGGGTGTGACGATAAAAAAACTTTCCTCTGCCGTATCGCTCTCCTCGGTATAGACCCAGATCTGGTCAAAGGTGAAGGTCTTGAGCGTAATTGAGGGCAGCAGGGTGTAATCCATCTCGACAACGGTTTCAATGCGCCGGCCGTCTTCGAAAGATTGCATCGCCACCTCCCTGACATCGGAAATATGCAGATCATCCCTGAAGGCGGAAAAGGTCTGGATGAATTCCTTGCGGAACTCCGGCTGCATGTGGCTGGCCGCGTCCTGGTATTGCTTCCAGCGCAGAGCGGAGATGAAATCTTCTCTGCTCAATTCAGTGACCTCGGAAATATGTTTTTGTTGCACATAACCGCTGCAACCGGCCAGGGTCAGGATCAAGAAAAACCCGCAGAAAAATTTCCAGCCCGTCCTTTTCACAAAAAAGACCTTTCTCTTGCTTGCATCCTCGATGGTCTGGGGTATCTTATCCTCTAGCGGCAATCGTCCCCGGGACAAACCATGTCAATCAAAGTGGAAATCTATACCAAAAGCAATTGCGCATATTGCCGGCGCGCCAAAGAGCTGTTGCGCATCAAGGGTGTCGATTTTGTCGAGTATGATATCACTAATGAGCAACTTTTGGCAGCAGAAATGCGGTTGCGCAGCCAACGGCAGGGTGTCCCGGAAATTTTCGTCAATGATGTTCCGATCGGCGGTTGCAGCGACTTGTTCGACCTTGATGAACGGGGGCAGCTCGATGTCATGCTGGGTCTCGCTCAGCCTTTCGGCGCAACCTTCCAGCCCGCCTGAGGCTTTTTCAGGTTCGTCAGCGAGTTTCCTGCCAGACCCCCTTTTCCTTTAGAGCAAGTCCGCGGTAGCCTCGAGAAACTGGCGCAGGATCGCTGCGGTCAGACCCCAGATGACATGTTCTTCAAACTGGTAGAAATCGACCCGGTGGATGCGTCCGCGGTGTCGCCAGTCCTCGATCCGGTGGATCGCAGGATTGCGGAAATAATCGAGCGGCGCTTCGAATGTCCCGGCGATCTCAAAGGGGTCGTGCTGAAGGTTGTCGGGGCTTGGGATCACGCCGATATAAGGGCTCACGTGATAGCCATGAATCGAGTAGAAATCGTCGAGGCGGCCAAGCAGGTCGACCTTGTTCCTCGGGATGCCGAGCTCCTCTTCGGTTTCGCGCAGGGCCGTAACCGTTAAATCATCATCTTTGGCATCGTGGCCGCCACCCGGAAAAGAAATCTCCCCGGCATGGTGCTCGAGGTGGGCGGTGCGTTCGGTAAAGAGCAGGTGGTCGGCTCCGTTGCGTTGAAAGAGGGGAACCAGAACTGCGGCGGGGCGCAACGAACCCAACGGGATCGTCTGGCGTGGGAAGACTTGAAGATGACTGACCAGGCGGCTGCGATCGAGCATCAGACTGTTGTGCTGACCGCCCTCTGGCGCAGGGCCGTAATGGTTGCGGCATAGTTGTCGGTGCCGAACACGGCGCTGCCTGCCACCAGGACATCGGCTCCGGCGGCGACCACGTCACGGATATTGTCGAGCTTGACGCCGCCATCGACCTGCAGTTCCGTAGCAAGGCCACGCTGCGTGATGCGCTGACGCAACACACGGATCTTGTCGAGAGCGGAGGGGATGAATGTTTGTCCGCCGAATCCCGGGTTGACCGACATGATCAGCACCAGGTCGAGGTCATCGAGGATTACGTCCAGGGACTCAACCGGGGTTGCCGGATTCAGCGAAACACCGGCCCGCTTGCCGAGGCTCTTGATCTGCTGAACTGTGCGGTGCAGGTGTGGCACCGCTTCCTGGTGGACGGTGATGATATCGGCTCCGGCGCTGGCGAAGCCGGGGATGTAGCGGTCCGGATTTTCGATCATCAGGTGGACATCGAGCGGTTTACCGGTGACCTTGCGCAGGGCGTCGACCACCAACGGTCCGATGGTGATGTTCGGCACGAAGTGGCCGTCCATGACATCGACGTGGATGTAATCGGCACCGGCCCGGTCAACGGCCCGGACCTCCTCCCCCAAACATGAAAAATCGGCGGACAGGATGGATGGGGCGATTTTGATCATCTGCAACTCCGGAACTTTTTGGCTGATTTGAGCATATCTCGGGGCATTGCAATGCCGTAGGCTCTTTATAACCCATTTGAAAACGGTTTGGCCAGTTGAAAGGAAGGTGAGGGGTGAAAGGTGAGAGGTAAAGCGTGAGAGTTAGAAGCATGTTGAAACGTTTATGCGAACCAACGCCGTCCCCTGACCTATATCCTCTGCCCTCATTTACTGTCTTTTAATAAATCTTGCAGCGAAGAAAGCGTCCATACCGTCGTGTCGATGAGGCAGAGTGCGCAGAGAGCCGTTGTCGGTGAACAGCTCCGCCCATTCTTCCGGCATCAGGCTGCGCAAATCCTCCACGGCCATGGCCGGATGCGTCGCCAGCAATTGCCTGACCACGGCATCGGTCTCTGCCTCGGTGAAAGTGCAGACCGAATAGAGCAGGTGGCCGCCGGGGCGCAACAGCGGCACGAGATGATTGAGGATCGTCGTTTGCAGCGCTGACAGCTCATTGACGTCGTCCGGTTGTCTGCTCCAGCGGCTTTCCGGGTTACGGCGCAGTACGCCGAGTCCGCTGCAGGGTGCGTCGACGAGGATGCGATCAAAAGATTCCGGCGCCAGGAAATCCGGGGCTTCGGTCAGGTCCCAGCAGCGGGTTTCGATTCCCCGGCAGCCGAGACGTTTGCCGCCCTGTGCGATTAGTTCGATCCTTGCCGGAGATTTGTCCAGGGCAACGATCTCGGCCCGGTTTCCGGTCAGGGCCGACAAGTGGGTGGTCTTGCCGCCCGGGGCGGCACAGGCATCAAGAATCCGGTCGCCGAGGGCTGCTTCGAGCAGATGTGAGATCAATATGCTCGCTTCGTCCTGGACCTGGTACCAGCCTTCATCATCACCCGGCAAGGGTTGCGACGCCCGCTGCTCGAGGATGACCGCTTCCGGAGCATAGCGACCTGGACGCGCCATATGTCCGGCTTCGGCCAGCGCCGCCAGGTAGCTTTGTCGATTAATCTTCAGGGTGTTGACCCGCAGCGTTTGCGGTGCTGCCCTGGTCATGGCTTCAGCCAGCGCTTGTGACTCGGCGTTTGGAAACTGCTGCAGCAATGTTTTCGCCAGCCATTTCGGCAGGCTGCAGACGTGCTGCAGGTAGTCGCCAAGCGACGACGGTGGCGGCCAGGCAATGGTCTTCTTCTGCCTCTCCAGGGTCCGCAACGTGCCATTGACCAGGCCGGCGACCCTTCCCATGCCGACCTGATGAGCCAGCTCGACGGTGGCGTGAACCGCGGCATGAGGTGGAATCCGATCCAACTGGAGGAGCTGGTAGGCGCCGAGGCGCAGCAACAGCAGTGCGTCGGCTTCCAGCTTCGGCAGCGGCTGGCGGGAAAACCGGGCGAGGGCGAAGTCGAGGCGACCGCGCAGGCGCAGGATACCGTAGACCAGTTCGGTGAGCAGGCCTTTCTCGCGAGCGTCCATGGTCGGGTGGCGTTGCAGGTAGCTGTCCAGCAAGCGGTCGGCGTAGCCGCCCTGAGCGACGCGCCGCAGGATTTCGTAGGCGCCCGAGCGGGCGTCGATGTTTTTAACTGTTCGTTGAGTGGGCATCGGAACCTGAGCGTAGAGTGATAATCCAATTATGGTGACACCATAGCATTGTGTCACCATAATTCCAGCACTCCTTTATGCTTTTCCTCCCCCTGTTGCCGCCGCCGATGACGAATGATGAAATGGTCCCCCCCACTACCTAAATCGGCGTCTATGCGCCATGATGGAAGCAACACCAACCATCAACGTAGAGAGAGGAGACCAGCATGAATATTACCACCGTCG
>JBFLJZ010000110.1:0-3049 GCA_040882925.1 Desulfuromonadales bacterium | reverse complement strand
TCGGCCAGGCGGCTGAACGGCAGGCTCTGCATCCAGACCCGTCCGTGGCCGCCCAAGGTCGCAAGAAACAACCCTTCGCCGCCGAAGAACATGCTCTTCAGGTTGCCGGCCCGCTCGATGCTGTAGTCGACGGTCGACTCGAAGGCGACCAGGCAGCCCGTATCGACGCGCAGCGTTTCGCCCTGAATGTGTCGCTCGACGATTGTGCCGCTGGCGTGGACGAAGACCATGCCATCGCCCTGCAGGCTCTGCAAAATAAAGCCCTCGCCGCCAAAGAAGCCGGCGCCGAGCCGACGCTGGAAGGCGATGCCGACCCGGGTGCCGGAGGCCGCACAGAGGAAGGCGTCTTTCTGGCAGAGAATCTCGCCGCCCATTTTGCCCAGATCCATCGGGATGATCTTGCCCGGATAGGGCGCGGCGAAAGCAACGTGCCGCTTGACGCTGCCGCGGTTGCTGAAATGAGTCATGAAGACCGACTCGCCGGTCAGGGCGCGCTTGCCCGCGCCAAACAGCTTGCCCATCAACCCCGACTCGGCCTCGGAGCCGTCGCCCATGCGGGCCTCGAACTCGATATCGGGCTCCATGTAGTTCATCGCCCCGGCTTCGGCGATCACCGTCTCGCCGGGATCGAGCTCGACCTGGACCATCTGCATATCGTCACCGATGATGGTGTAATCAACTTCGTGGCATTTCATGATTCAAACTCCGTGATGAGTGACGCGTGACGAAAAACACGTGACGGTTTAAGTTCGTGATCGTGGAGAAAAGCTGTTCTTCGAAGCGCGAGGTGCGCAAAAACATTATTGAAACTTTAAAGACTAAAGCTTTTAGCTTTATCCCACTTCGCGCTTCCCAAAAATAATCAATCATTCAATCATGATCCCCGCTTCGCGCAACCTGCTCTTGACCCGTTCGAGCAGCTCCTGCTCGAAATTCTCATTCCACAAGCGTACGAACTGCTGGCCTTCGGCGGCAATCATGCCGCTGACCCGTATCGACTTGCGGGCCACCTCGGTCTGGTAGAAGGACAGCAGCTGGTGAATCTCGTCGGCCGTGTAGTAGCGACGGTAGATCGGCACCAGGGCATCGAGCAGGCGTTGGTGTTCACTGTCGGCGAGAGCCTGCATCTCCTCGTCGATCAGCCTGGCGGCGTCCTCGGCCGGCACCTCCTGAGCGGTCAGCACAGCGCCGAGCTGGTTGGTGTAATTATCCTGCACGTTGGTCATGACCCGGTCGGTGAGGCTGAGCCGCACCAGCAGTTCCGCTTCGCGGACCTTGCCGGCCTCGGTGGTCGGGACCGTTTCCGCAATGGCAACGCTGGTTAGCCAGGTCATGGCAAGCAATAAAATTATCAGCAGACGCATTTAATTTATCCTTTCAACAATGGTGAAAATTTATTTCGAGGTGCGAGCGCGAATAAATTCATTCGGCCAGCCCCCAGCCTCCCGTCGCCAGCCCCTCAGGGTTTAGCCCGTTGATACTGCACCGGCCAAGGGTAATCGACCTTGAGTTCGGCGGCGGCATGGATCGGCCAGTAGGGGTCACGCAGCAGCTCGCGGGCGAGCAGGACGACGTCGGCGCAGTCGGTGGCAATGATCTGTTCGGCCTGCACTGCGGACGTGATCAGGCCGACGGCGCCGGTGGCAATACCGACCTGCCGGCGGATTTCGGCGGCAAACGGGGTCTGGAAACCGGGCGCGGCGGGAATCACCGCGTCGGGCACCAGGCCACCGCTGGAGCAGTCGACCAGGTCCACGCCGAGCGCCTTGAGCTGACGGCACAACACCAGGGACTGGGGAAGATCCCAGCCGCCATCCACCCAGTCGGTCACCGACAGCCGGACCAATACCGGGAGTTCCTCGGGCCAGACCGTGCGGACCCGGCGCGCCACCTCGAGGGGCAGACGCACGCGGTTCTCCAGGCTGCCGCCAAACGCATCGTCGCGCCGGTTGCTCAGGGGCGAAAGAAACTGGTGCAAGAGATAACCGTGCGCCATGTGCACTTCGATCACCTGGAAGCCGGCCTTGAGGGCACGCCGGGCCGCGGCCTCGAACTTTTCGCAAATTTGTTCCAAGTCGGCGGCGCCGAGTTCGACCGGATGCGGTGACGCCGGGCCGAAGGGCAGGGCACTGGGCGCGACCGTCTGCCAGCCGCCGGCGTCTGTCGCCGCGGCACCGCCACCCTGCCAGGGCGGCACGACCGAGGCCTTGCGGCCGGCGTGGCCGATCTGGATCGCCGGCACCGCACCCTGCGCGGCGATAAAGGCTGCAACCGGCGCGAACGCCTCGGCCTGGGCATCGTTCCACAGGCCGCAGTCACGCGGGCTGATGCGCCCTTCCGGCGCCACCGCAGTCGCTTCCGCGATCACCATCGCGGCGCCGCCGACCGAGCGGCTGCCGAGGTGGACCATGTGCCAGTCGTTGGGCAGGCCATCTTCGCAGGAGTACATGCACATCGGCGAGACGAAAATCCGGTTGCGCAACGTCAACGAGCGCATCTGCAATGGCGAGAACAGCTTGCTCATGGGAAACTCCCGAATCTGGAGGCGCGAGGGGCGTAGCGCGACAAGCAAAACAAAAAGCCGCCTGGCCGGTGCAACCGGTCGAGACGGCGGATCAATTTCAGGCTTTTCTTCCAGTTCGCGGCATCATCACCCCCGAAAAGAAAAGAGCATCGCGCTTCTCATGCGCAACACCCTCCCTTTTGCCCTGCAATAATAGCAGAAAAAGTTGCCGAACAAATAATTACCCGTAGAAAGTACTTTTTTTAGGCGGACTCGTCAAGGTTAGATGCAGAGGCTGGGGGCTGGGTTAGGGGCGGATGCTGGAGGCTGGGGGCTGGGTGCTGGGTGCTGGGTGCTGGGTGCTGGATACTTAAAGGTTGAACGGGAAAGTGGATAAAACGCCACCATACCAAAGGGGACCGATTGATTTCGATCCCCTGCTGCATGAAAAGTTTAGTTGAACATCTTGGCGCCGAGGTAGGCGAGTGCCGGCCAGGCGATCAGGACGGCCGAGACGAAGGCGAACACGCCCAGGACACCCATGAC
>JBFLJZ010000109.1:0-21822 GCA_040882925.1 Desulfuromonadales bacterium | reverse complement strand
TGCCGATCCCGGTTTCCGCCAGGCGCACGGCAATTTCCCTGAGGTTGAAGCCTTCGGGGATCGTGACCTGGAACCTGCGGATATCACCGGCAACCAGGCGGGCCAGGACTTCGTCAGGCCGCGCTGCGTTTTCGAAGAGGTATTCACCGGCGTGAATCCGTGCCGTGGCGCCACGCCAGCGGGCCAGCCAGGCGAAGTAATCAGCGTCACTGATGATGCCGGCATCTGCAAGCTGGTTGGCAACCCGGGTGAATGAACTTCCTGGCTTGATTTCGACAACCGTTGGCTGCGGTGGGACAAGCGGGGTGGTCAGAAAAAGCTGGCCCACGAACCCGACCGCTAGAAGCGGGACGAGCAGCAAAAGAAATAGTATCAGGCCGAGCGCCCTGGTCCGGGAAGTCATGCTTTGAAACGGTTTTCCGAGCCGTCGATCAACCGCTTGATGTTGCTGCGGTGTCGCCAGACGATCAGTGAAGCGATGAAGAGGGTGGCCAGGAAAATCGGCTGCGGTTCGTTGAACATCAGGACCAGCAATGGGGCCGACATGGCCGCCAGCACCGAACCGAGGGAGATGAAGCGGCTGATCGCGGCCGTGATGCCGAAGACGATGGCCGCACCGAAAACCGCTTTCGGTGAAATGACCAGGAAAATGCCGAGGGCCGTGGCGATCCCCTTGCCGCCTCTGAATTTCAGGTAGACCGGGTAGCAGTGGCCGACAATTGCCGTGGCACAGGCGATGCCGAGCTGGGCCGGCGTCGGCGTCAGCCAGGTCTTGCAGGCCAGCAACGGCAGGTAGCCTTTCAGGATGTCGCCGATCAGAGTCAAAACGCCGGGCAGCTTGCCGGCGACCCGGTAAACGTTGGTCGCGCCGATGTTGCCGCTGCCCTTATCGCGCACATCCTCGTAACCCATGACTTTGGCCAAAACAACGCCGGTCGGGATGGCAGCGATCAGGTAGATGACAATCAATGTACAGATAAAAAACAGTTCGTTCATTGCTGTTCAGACGCCGGGATTGGCAACTACGACAAAGCCGTCCCCCCGTTTCTGGTAAAAGATGTTATCAAACCGGAAGTAGGGCTGTCCCCCCGCTTCGACCGCCACGGCATATTCCGGAATGGTCGGCACCACGGCGCCGATCGGGGCATCGACCGTTGTATAAAGGGTTTCGCCGTTGCGGACGATCTTCTGGTAGAAGACATGGTTGCTGACATAGTAGCCCTGGCCGTTGACCGTGACCTGGCGCGGATTGGAGAGCGTGGTCAGTTCTGCCCCTGCCGGTGGTGATGTGACGACGTATTTGACACTTCCGGAAGTGTAGGCCTGTTGATACCATATCGAGTCGCAGTAGTAGTAGGTGGTGGAGCCCCGCGACTGGTTGATGACCACCGTCTCCTGGCAAGGCTTCTGGTCGTAGATATAGAAGGAGTAGGAGACCGTACTCACCGGGTAGCCGTACCACCAGCTCGAGTACCAGCGATCATCCCAGTAGTCATCGTAACGGTCTTCGTACCAGTCCTGCCAGTCCTCGCGGGCATCGTCGCGCCACTCTTGCCAGTCCTCGCGAATCTCGTCCCGATCCGGCAGATCCTCGGGCTTGAGGCCGGCATCCTCGAATTTTTCACGCAACTGGTCCTTCTGTTCCGGAGTGAGGTTTTCCATGCGGTCCCGGACTTGCTGCCTCTGTTCCGGGGAGCGTTCGGCGGCCCTGTCCCTGGCCGCCTGCTTCTGCTCCGGGGTCATATTGGCGGCCTTGTCTTTCAGCTGCTGCCTCTGTTCCGGGGAGCGTTCGGCGGCCCTGTCCCTGGCCGCCTGCTTTTGCTCCGGGCTCATGTTGGCCTTGAAATCCTGCACCTGCTGTCTCTGCTCGGCCGGCAATCTGCCCCGGTCGCCCTGGGAGGGGCGCTGGCTGGGCAGACGGTCAGGCAACCGACCTTGCGATGGTCGTGCCTGGACACCTTGCGATGGCCGCGCCCCGCCCTGCGATGGCCGCGCAATGCCTCCCTGCGATGTGCGGGGCATGCTGCCTTGGGACGGGCGCGCCACTCTTTGCGGGGATGGCCGGGGGCTGTTGCGAACCGACTTGAAACTGCCGCCGCCACCCCTGGAAAAGTGACGACCGCCGCCACCGCCACGATGGCCGCCACCGCCCCTGCGGGCCTCGGCGAAATCCGGGAGGATCCAGGCTGCCAGGCAGACAATAGACAGCAACAGTGCAAACCTGCCGATGTTCATGGCTGGTCTCCTTTCCTGGCCGGGCCCGTTCTCGATGTCAAGACCTTGATCCATTGCGAGCCCTGCGGGACTTTGAACTGGAAAATTTCGTCACTGAACTGCTCGGGCGTTGTCCAGTCGTTGATCAGCGCGACATACTGCGGATTGCCGGGGGCCTCCCGATAGCTGAGAGCGACCTTGCGGATGAATGGCGTTGCGCTCAGTTCGACCCAGATCTGCCAGTCGATCGTCTCGCCGCGGAAGGCCAGGTGCACGCAGGACAGCCCGTCCAGCAGGCTGTCCCCGACGATGTCCGCTTCAATGGCATGGTCCTGGAGATGACTGAGATCGCTGTAAAGGAGGTCGGCGAGCGGCTGCGGCTCCCTGACCAGGTCTTCCAGCATGTCGAGGGTTTCGTCAACGCTCGGCGGCGCTTTGACCTGAGTGTGCAGATTCTTGGACAGGTCGGCAATACTCAGCTCTTCGCCCTGGTACCAGAGCTTGCGCCAGACCCCATCGTCATGCCGCGACTCGACATACAGCTGATTCGGGCGCTGCAGGGTGATCTCACCGGTCTTTTCAAACTGCAGGCGTCGGCCATCAGTCTGGATGACATCGTAAAAGATTCTCGCCGAGAAGCTGAACCTTGGCTGCGCGACCAGAAAATCGGTAGCTTTCTTGAGCTCGGCAAGAGCTTCCGGGTCCCTGAACTCTGCCGGATACGATTCATTAGCAACCGGGCCCTCGGCGTCGGTTGCGGCGACCGGCGCAACGGCCAGAGCCATCCAGAAAACCAGGCCGCACAGCGGCGCCATTACCCTGAACTTTCTTTTCATGATTGGTCCTTTCCATCACTGCAACATGTTGCGCGGCCAGAAGCGATGCCGGCATGCCGCCCGAAGATGCCCGACATTATAATCTGATTCCGGCCAGATAACAAATCGGCATGGTCTATGATACGGGCCTTGTTGCGCGCGCGGTCTTCACGGCAACCGTGAAACCGTAAATGACGAAGCATAACGACACCAACTGCTGGATTGACAATAGAGGCTTGTGCTGATGAAGCATCAGGGTTGCCATGCTGACGTTCATCAGCATAAAGAAGAGCCATCCATATTTATTTTTCTTTGCCAGCAGGTAGCTGCCGAGCAGGAAGCCGATCATGACCCCGATTTCCAGGATCTGCGAAACCGAGGTCATGCCGCCGTAGTCATACAGGCTGTAAGCGACGCCAAAGACCAGGGCGGCATAGGTGAACAAGGCGGCAATCAGGTCAAGTCTTCTTCCGGCAGTATCGGTATTGCGACAGGCGTTGAGCAGGCCAAAGAGCATTGCCGGGACGCCGCCGGCCTCTATCGCGGCAGCGATCCAGTCGTGCTTGCTGACAAGAATGATGACCCAGGCCGGAACACCCATAATATAGACGACCCAAGCGATGATTCTCAACCTCCTCTTGGTCGCTTCCTGCCGGCCTTCTGCGAGAGCAAAAAAGATTTTATTGAGTAGATAAAGGCCGCCGCCCCATATCTGTAAAACCAGATCCATGCTATATCCAATTGCCTGAGTCAACATTGGCGTCCGACCGCGATAGAGGGCAACCTGCTGAACGGACCGGGCAAATATAGGGGTTTAAAAAGCAGAGCGACCCGAAAGTAAGGTCGCTCTTGATGACTTATTGTTCGGACGCTGCCGAGAAGATGGGTCCCGTGCTATTGCAGAATCTTGCTGGCCTCAAGTTGCTCGACGATCGTTGGAATCAGTTGATTGACGGCTTTTTCCTTGGAGCCTTCAACTTTGACCTGTGCCAAATAAGACCAGGCCGGCTTTTCGCTGTGCACATCGTAGAGCTTGGTCGAAACGATGAAATAATCTGAATCGTATTCCCGGTTGTAAGAAAAGCCATACGCATATCCGTGCCAGCCGCCGTCACTGTAAACGGCTTGTCCGCCCATGATAGCTCCCCCGTACTGGTGATTGGTGATCTCTTTCTGACTGATCGAGCGTGCGACCAGTACTGTGTCAAAACCGAGTTCCTTGACTTTTGCCTCGACAGCTTGCCGGTCGAACTGCCCCGCCGATTGAGGCAGGACCTTGAAGCTGGGGATGGCTTCGACGCCTTTTTTGACCAAATGGTTGGCGAGAACGTTTTCAGATTGTCTGCGGATGTTGTCCCGCTTGGCCAAGGCAATCAGAAGGATCTTTTGCGGTTGGCTCGAGTAGGTCTCATCTTTCCAGACTTCCAGCTTTTTGATCGGGGCACACGCAGTCGCTAGCGTTACGAGCAAAAGGCAGAGCAAAGGCCTGAAGAGTCTGGAGTTGATCACGTTATTCTTCCTCATGATATCGGGGTTGGCATGTCTGAAAATCGTGTTGTAACGACCAGCAACAGCCGTATTGAAGCAGAAAACCATGCAAAGGGAAACCCTTTTATTGGAGTTGGCGACAACTTCATACAACGTTTTGAGTTGATGCCCGGTTTCTTACATCGCCTGTCCTGACACTTGATTGGTAAAGTCCCTGCCCGCAAGTGTCAGCATCAATTGACATCATCGTTCAACAACGGGCCAGACCAGCCCCGCTGCGATGCCCCACATGATGACGCCTATCATGACATCGAGGATCTTCCAGGAGAGTTGTTGCCGAAAAACGGGCGCCAGAATGCGGGCGCCATATCCCAGGCCGTAAAACCAGACCATGGATGCAAACACTGCCCCTGCGGCAAAGGCCAGCCGTTCTTGCTCGGGGAGTTGCCCGGCGATGCTGCCGAGCAGGATAACGGTATCGAGATAAACGTGCGGGTTGAGAAGGGTCAGGGCAAGGGTTGTCGCAACGGCCCAGGTCAATCCCGAGGCAAGATTCTGCGAGGCATCAACCGACAAGACTTCATCTTTCGTGGCAGAGAGAAAAGATCGAAGACCGTAAATGAACAGGAACAATGCCCCGCCCCAACGAGCTAACAGCATCAATCCTTGAGAAGAAGCGACCAGCTTGCCAAAACCGCCAACACCGAGCAGGATCAGTCCAGCATCGCACAAAAAGCAGACCGTGCAGATCGCCAGGACGTGCTCCTTCTTCAACCCTTGGCGCAGGACAAAAGCGTTCTGACTACCAATGGCAATGATCAGGCTGGCTCCAAGGGTGAAGCCCTGTATGATTGGAGTGAGCATCGTCTGAGCAACTTTACCAGACCAATCACAGGCGACAACAGGTTTCCCGCCGGTATTATCCCGGGACACAAGAAGCAGCCCGAAGCCGGATGACTGAAAGTCGATTAGTCATCGTTGATGCTGGAGAGCATCAGGGGTGAGCCTTTCCTGATGTGACAAATGCTTGCGGCATTACACTAATCAGTCAGATGCTTTATAATGAACTTAATATTTCATTGACCGGCGCTCAAGAAAGGGGTCAAAACCGTGAAAGAGATTATTCCGTGGCTGATCGATATAGAGACGTCAGCAGGGGACCTTTATGCTGAGGTCGCAGATGCTTTTCGTGACGATGGAGATTTCTCGCGCTTTTTGGCCCTGATGTCTGCAGAAGAAAGAGAGCACGCAAACCTGCTGCAACAGGCCAGGGCAGCTGTCCCGGACAAGCAGCTGAAAGCCGCATGCTTTTACTTTGATGACCATTTCCGCAAAAAGATTGAAGCTCCTTTTGCGCGTGCCAGGGATTTGTTGGCAAACAATGAGTTAACCAAAAGCATCATGGTTGACATCCTGGCAGAGGCTGAGTTTTCAGAATGGAACGAGGTTTTCCTCTACACCCTGGATACTTTGAAAGTGATCGATGAAGAAGTACAAAAGGCCATAGCAGATATCGATCAGCACAGGAAACACGTCCAGGAATTCATTTTATCCTTACCCGGTGGAGACAGTCTCATCCAAAGAGCCCGGCGGCTATCCCGAACAGGCGGCAAGCGCGTCCTGATCGTTGAAGACAACCATGCCGTTGCCCGCATGCTCGAGGCTCTGGTTGGGGAGGATGTCGAAGTGATCATCGCCCATGATGGTCTAGAGGGGATTGTTCAGATCCGCGAAGGGCACTTTGACTTGATTGTTGCAAACATTGAAATGCCGGAGATGAACGGTATCGAGATGTACAAGCAGGCCTTGGCGATCGATCACAGCATCGGGTCTCGATTCATGTTCTTCACTGGCACGGATAATCCTGAGTATCTGCAGTTTGTCAGGGATTCACAGGCTTTGATGCTACCAAAACCTTCTCCGGTGAAGGTCCTCTGTGAAATGATGAACAAGGTGCTGGATTCAACGGCTCTGCCAAGCGATGCAACAATCCACTGAAATGAGTCGAGCGGCGGCTTATCCTTTAATGGCTGCGCGGCATACGACAGTCGCACACCTCAGACAAAAAGCCTCAGCGGCTATTTTTTGACAGAGAGACTTCAAAGGCTTTTTTGTCAAGCGCACAGCGGTAAGTTTCTTCGCCGCTGATGTGCTTGGCTTTGAGGAGTTCCAGGATGTGCTGGTCCATCAACTGCATGCCGTCAGCCCTGGCGGTTTGCATGACCGACGTGACCTGGAAGGTTTTTCCTTCACGAATCAGGTTGGCGACCGCCGCGTTGCTGACCAGGATTTCCAAAGCGGCAACACGTCCTTTGCCATCGGCCTTGCGCAGCAGTTGCTGGCAGGCAACACCCCATTATCGAGAAAATGCCGCTCATCCTTGCAGATGGCACGTTACAAAGCCAAGCTGAATGCCGTGCCGGGGGGGACCGGATTCGCACTTGATATCAACGCTGTGATTGTGTTATCAAAACTCGCCCTGCACGAACACCAAAGATGGAGATGCCGATTATGAGCAAAGCCCTGGGACTCCTTTCCGGAGGACTTGACAGCAGCCTGGCAGCCCTGTGCCTGAAACGGCAGGGCATCGAGGTCACCGCGATTGCGTTCTTCACGCCTTTCTTCGGCAGCAGCAAGGCCGAACAGGCGGCACGCCAGATGGAGATTCCGCTGATTGTCAAGAACATCAGCGATGTCCATCTGGATATGGTCAAAAACCCGCGTTACGGCTATGGCAAGAACATGAACCCATGCATTGACTGCCACGCCATGATGTTTCGACTGGCCGGTGAAGTCATGGCTGACAGCGGCTTCGACTTCCTCTTCTCCGGCGAGGTTCTCGGCCAGCGGCCGATGAGCCAGAATGCCAACGCACTACGCTCGGTGGCCAATTACTCCGGCCATCCGGATCGAATCCTTCGACCGCTCAGCGCCAAACTCCTGCCGGTGACACCGATGGAGGAGCAGGGGCTGGTCGACCGTGAGCAGCTGCTCGACATCCAGGGGCGCTCCCGTAAACGCCAGGAAGCCTTGGCCAGGGAATGGCGGCTGACGGATTTTCCTGCCTCGGGGGGGGGCTGCCTGTTGACCGAAATCCACTTCTCCGACCGTCTGCGCGACCTTTTCGATCATCAGCCCGAGTGTACGGTCAACGACGTCGAGTTGCTCAAAGTGGGCCGCCAATTCCGTTTGTCGCAGAGAGCCAAGCTGACTCTGGGCAGGCATCAAAACGATAACGATGCAATCCGCAAACTCGCTTCCAGCGATCACATCATCCTGAGCACTCCCGCAGTTCCGGGCCCGCTCGGCCTGGTCTCGGGAGAACCGTCTGACCAGGACCTGAAGATGGCCGGAGCCATTCTTGCTTCATATGGCAAGGGCAAGGACCAGCCTGAAGTTGAAGTCCTGGCGGAAATGCCGGCGGAAGAACAGCGCTTTAGCGTGGCACCGATGCTGCGGGGAGAGTCAAAGAAGCTGATTATCTGATTAAAGAGGTTGGATGATCCCCTCTTGAGTGAAATATAATCAAGATCCTGCAGACCCCCCCTGATTTTGTTTTTGCATTCCACTTGGCCATGGAAAAGGGCAACAGATGAACCAACTGCTGCCCTTTCTATTATGAATTTTGGCAGGACTCTATCCGCAGCCAGAGACCGCCAGATGGCTGCCTGTTTAGCTCGCCCTGCTTGCAGAAAGATATTCTCCATCACAACTCATGTTTGGTCGGAAATTCACGCTTATCGACAACTTTTCTGGAGCCGCCGCTACGGAAGGCGAGGACAATGGTCAACAGAATCGACAGTCCGAGGGCGATCCCGCCACCCCACAGAATCAGTTGATTAAATTGACCACTTTCATCGGTTTGCAGTGCTGCCAGCTCTGCCTGGGTTTCGGCGAGCTGTTTTTGCGTTTCGGCCAGGGCCTGCTCGGTCTGCTTCCGGTTCGCGGCGAACTCTTCGCGCATGGCCCGAATCAGCCCTTCCCGGGCGCCCGCTTTCTCAGCCTGCTGTAGCTGGGCGCTGTTCTGCTGGTTGAATTCATTGATCAGCGTTGTGACCGATTCTTTCAGGCTTTGCACGGTAGCGTCGAGTCTTTGCAGCGACTCTTGCTGGCTGGCAAGCGTCGCTGCCGTGGTCGCCGAGTGCGTATCCAGGTCGCGTTGTTGCTTATCGGTTTTGGCGGCAAGGCGCGAGAACGCTTGCTGTTGCTTCTCGATGGTTGATTTTTGCGCCGCGAGGTCCCTTTGCAGATACCAGATTTTTTCCTGGATCTGTTCGATCTCGGTTAAAATCAGCGCCTGTTCGGCAGACAGAGGCGCTGCAAAGAGCAGTGCGACAAGTAGAGAAAGTAGCGTCTTCAAAGAGTTCTCCCGAAGTGCCTGCGAAGCAAAGCGCAGGGACTTATGTGTTATTTTATCAGTGCTCCGCTTTTTTGTGCAATGCCTCAAAAATCATGTCGAGTACGGCTTTCTGGCGAATCTCATGTTTGTTCAGAACGGCCAGGCATTGTCCCATGGGGAAACATTTGTGCAGGTAGTCGGCATCGCGGGCGGACAGAATGATGATCCGCCGGCAATCCAGACCCTTTTCGGTCGCGTACGCGAGGAGCTTGCCGCCGTCCAGCTTCGGCATCTCCAGGTCGAGCAGCAACAGGTCGAGATCGGCAGTAATGTGTGCAAGTCCCTGCAGGGCATTATCAAAGGCCAGAATTTCAAGGTTGGGATAGCGCTCACTTATATAATCAGTAAGAAGGTTCAGGAAGAGTTGATCGTCGTCAATGATCAAGACTTTTTTCATGACTGTGCCCGTTGCTGATCGACTTCAAGTAACAGTATAGCAACAATTATTAAAAAAGGGCCATCTGAATCTTCGTTGAAAATCGGCCAGTTTACATTCTCGAGAAGATGTTAAAAATGTCTGCCGGACGTTTGCTGATGACCCATTTGCCGGCACGATTCAGCCCCTGGAAGATGGGCAGTAAAATCTTCTGATGACAGCTCCGGTTGCGGCAATACTGTCAGACATGCCTGATTTTATTGCCAAGCTCAAGCAGGTTATTCACCGTGAGCGTCGGTTCTATCCCCCATGGATCAAATATGGCTTCCGGGGAACGGCGCACCCAGGCTGATTTCATCCCTGCGGAAATCGCACCGATCACGTCAAAGGGGTTGCTGGAGATCAACCAGGCACTGCCCCCGGTCGACTTTGATTGCCTGAGAAAATGGCTGTAAACAGCCGGGTTGGGCTTGAATGACTTGATGTCGTCAACACTGACGACACCGAGAAACAGGTCTCGTATTCCGGCGTTATTCAGCAAGACTTCAAGGGCGTCTGCTGCACCATTGGAAAAGGCATAAAGACGCAAGCCCGCATCCTGCAATTGCTGCAGCCCTTCGGCAACATCGTCAAAAGCCGGGAGGATACGATAGAGGCTCATCAATGCCTGCTTCTGTGCATCGCTCAGGCCGGTGCCGTAACAGCTGCAGGTATAATCAAGGGCCTGGCTTGTACAGACAGCAAAGGTTTCATAGTTCTGCATCAGGCCTCTGCGAAACGAGTACTCTAATTGCTTGTCTCTCCAGGTGTTGGAAAAGGCCTTCGCCTGGTCGCCGACCAGCTCTTGCAGTGCTGACACGACACCATGGGTGTTGATCAGGGTTCCATAGACGTCAAAAGCGAGTGTGGTCATTCCCTGCTCCTTTCAGCCTCAGTTGATTGCCTCTCTGCATGTGGCGATTGAGCGCGGCCTCGTTAATGCACTATTGATATTGTACTGCAGGCTTGGCAAAAGGCATTGTAAAACCGGTCAGACGCTTATCCGGACTCACGGTGGCATGTCCGGTGTCCGGTAAAATCGAATTTACATTATGTCCCATCTGAGCCTGCCGTTCCATAACTTGTTCAATCGGGTGGCGCCAGGCGCATGCCGGGTATTAACGGGATGACAGTTTATTGCTGCCAATCCGGGCCTGTTGACTGGATGCGCGAGGGGGTGTGGGGAAGATCGGTTCTGATAGCCGTGGGCCAAGGGTGATTGCAGACGTTCAGACCGTTTCCGGTAATCCGGATTAATGATTCTTCGAGACTTGTCGAAGGTTGATTGTTGCTAAAGCAGAAGCGATGGCATCAATTTGTTCGGTGGTTAAAAAATCGAGATTGCTCATGGCAGGGAAGACCTTGATCGACGAACGCAGTCGATCGGCATTCGTGTGGGGTTTGGTCGTTGTGCTGAAGGGTCTGTGACAATTGGCACAATATTCTTTGTAAAGAGAGATCCCATCAAGGTGTGAGCGCGATTGATAAGTCACTTCAGGTGAAGTCTTGACCGAACAAGACATCAGCAATATCGAACCGCAGCAGGCAATAGCCACAAGTAACCGGATCATTGTGTCCTTACAAAATCAGCAAACTAAAAGTGT
This sequence comes from Desulfuromonadales bacterium, assembly GCA_040882925.1. Classification (GTDB taxonomy): domain Bacteria; phylum Desulfobacterota; class Desulfuromonadia; order Desulfuromonadales; family BM103; genus JAFDBW01. The sequence continues at coordinate 10,887 of JBFLJZ010000109.1, read as the reverse complement.
CTTGCGTCAGCAGATGGAAAAAGCCTGGCTCAGCATGCTGAACCATGTATCGTTGCAAATCCATCTGTACGACAAAGCAAAAATAGGGCCAAACCCGGTCCGAAAACCACAGATTAAAACTCACAGTGCCCTTTGAGCTATACAACGACAGGACAAGTTGTTGTTCAGCTGGAAATCAAACGGACAGATTCGTTGCAATAAGCAGAAGTGCATCAGTGTGTGCAAGGTTAAAATGACACAGATATGTAACAAGCTTTGCTGGCAGCAGGCAGATTAGACCAAGCTCCGGTCATGCAGCGCCGGGGCCCCCCTTTGAGTTGAGGCCACTGGTAAGCATGCCACGCGAGTAGCATGGCTTGTGCGTTGAAAAAGGTTGGATCGCATTGGCAAGAATCATCGGCGGTGCCGTTTTCTCAAATACGAAATCTAACCTCCCTTGAACAAAAAAAGGGCGACCAGGATGGCCGCCCTCTTCGACGAGCTCGTAGAAAATCATTGACCCCATTTGTCTCGGATACGCTGTATGGCGGTTTCGACATTGGCACGATCGCCAAAAGCCGAGAGGCGGAAATAACCCTCACCGGAAGGGCCGAAGCCGCTGCCGGGAGTGCCGACCACGTGACATTCGTTGAGCAGCTTGTCAAAGAAATCCCAGCTGGTCAGCCCCTCCGGGGTCTCGAGCCAGATGTAGGGTGCGTTGAGGCCGCCAAAGCAGGTGATTCCGGCTGCGGTGAGCCCTTCGCGGATGATCCGCGCATTTGCCATGTAGTAGTCGATCGTTGCCCTGATCTGCGGCCAGCCTTCGTCTGAGTAAACCGCGGCCGCCGCTTTCTGCACCGGGTAGGAGACGCCGTTGAACTTGGTCGACTGGCGGCGGTTCCAGAGTTTGTTGAAGCTATAGTTGTCACCGTTGGCGGTTTTGCCCGTCAATTCTTCCGGCACGACGACGAGGCCGCAGCGAACGCCGGTAAAGCCGGCGGTTTTTGAGAAAGAACGGAACTCGATGGCACACTGTTTGGCTCCCTCGACCTCGTAGATCGAATGGGGGATGTCCGGTTCGGTGATGAATGCTTCGTAGGCAGCGTCGAACAGGATCACCGCATCACTGGCCCGGGCGTAATCGACCCATTGCTGCAGATCCTGTTTGGTGGCCACTGTGCCGGTCGGGTTGTTGGGATAGCAGAGGTAGATGACGTCGACCTTTTCCTCCGGGATCGACGGCGTGAAGTTGTTGTCCCCTGTGCAGGGCATGTAGTATATGCCCTCGTAGTATCCTTGCTCGTTGGCGGCGCCGGTGCGACCGACCATGACGTTGGTGTCGTTGTAGACCGGGTAGACCGGATCGCAGATGGCGACCTTGTTGCCGAGATCGAAGATGTCGAGGATGTTCGCGCAGTCGCACTTGGAACCGTCGGAGATAAACATTTCCGAGGTCTTCAACTCAACTCCGAGTGGTTTGTATGATTTGTCGATAATGACCTGCGCAAGCCATTCGTAGCCCTGCTCTGGGCCGTAGCCATGGAAGGTCTCGCTTTTCGCCAGGTCGTCCACACCCTCGTGGAAAGCCTTGAGAACCGCCGGGGCGAGGGGACGGGTCACATCGCCGATGCCGAGGCGGATGACTTCGGCGCCGGGGTTGGCATCGGTGAAAACTTTCACCCGGCGACCGATTTCCGGGAACAGGTAGCCGGCTTGCAGCTTCAAATATGAGTCGTTGATACGTGCCATCTAGATTACATCCTCCGGATAAAGAATTGGGCCGCTAAGACGCCAAGACACGAAGAGAGTAAAACGGGAAAGGATCTGAGGCTGTTAAGCGTTTGCTCTTGTTTGTGTCTTGGTGTCTTTGTGGCAATTATAAGTTATTTGAGTCCCAAAACATCCTGCATATCATAGAGTCCTGCCTGCTTGCCGCCCAGCCAGCCTGCTGCCCGCACGGCACCGCGGGCAAACATGTCGCGGCTCATGGCACGATGGGTCAATTCGATGCGCTCGCCCATGCCAATGAAGTAGACAGTGTGCTCGCCGACGATGTCGCCGCCACGCACGGTCTGCATACCGATCTCCTCGGCCGTGCGCTCCCCGCACATCCCCTCGCGATGATAGTTGGCAACCTGGGAGTAGTCACGGTCGAGCGCGGCAGCGACAATTTCACCCATCCGCACGGCAGTCCCGGAAGGCGAATCTTTCTTCTTGTTGTGATGCAATTCGACGATTTCGACATCGAAACCTTCGCCGAGGGTTTTGGCCATGTCCTTGAGCAGTTTGAAGCAGACATTAACGCCGACGCTCATGTTCGGTGCAAAGACCACGGGAACCCTTTCGGCGACCCGGGCAATCCCGGTCCGCTGCTCCGGGTTGAGGCCGGTGGTGCCGACCACCATAGCCTTGCCGAGTTCTGCGCAGGTCCGGGCGTTCGCCAGGGTGACTTCCGGCCAGGTGAAATCGACCAGGACGTCGGCATCGGCCATCGCCTCTTTCAGGGCCTCGGTAATATTTACGCCGAGATCGCCACAGCCGGCGACATATCCGGCGTCCTCACCGATTCTGGGGTGGTCGGCCATCTCGACAGCGCCGGTGACTTCGAGCCCCTCGGCTTCAGTGATCAGGCTAATAATGCGGCCGCCCATTCTGCCAGCGGCGCCGGTAACCGCAACTTTAATCATAATTGGCCTCAAAAAAGGAATTCAGAATTCAGTACCCAGAAGTAAGAAGATTCTGAATTCTTGGTGCTGGATACTTGGTTCCCCAAATCAGATCAGTGCGTACTTCTTCAGGATGACTTTCAGCCGCTCCAGCGTCTCGTCACCCATGGCGACCAGCGGCAGGCGAACGTTCGCCTGAATTTTCCCCATCAATTCCAGGGTGGTCTTGACCGGCACCGGGTTCGATTCAATGAACATGGCGGTGTGAAATTCGAGCAGCTCCAGATGCCGCCTGCGCGCCATGGTGTAATCGGCGTTCGATACCGCTTCGACCATCTCCTTGACCTGCCTGGGGATGGCATTGGCCGAGACCGAAATAACTCCTTTGGCGCCGCAGCACATCATCGGGAAGGTCAGGAAGTCGTCGCCGGAAACCACATCGATCCGGTCACCGGCCCTGGCCAGGATTTCGCTGACCTGGGCCAGGCTGCCGGAGGCTTCCTTGATTGCGACGACATTGTTAAATTCGGCCAGGCGGACGGTCGTTGCCGCCGTCATGTTGACTCCGGTGCGCCCCGGGACATTGTAGAGCACCTGCGGCAGGGCAACTTCGCTGGCCAGGGTCTTGTAGTGCTGGTAGATCCCTTGCTGTGAGGGCTTGTTGTAGTAGGGACAGACCAGCAGCAGACCGTCAGCGCCCATCGCCTTGGCGTTTTTCGACAGGTGAATCGCCTCGGCGGTATTGTTGGCCCCGGTTCCGGCGATGACCGGCACCCGCTTGTTGACCTGTTCGATGCAGACCTTGATGACATATTCGTGTTCTTCAAAATCCAACGTTGCCGACTCTCCGGTCGTTCCGCAGGGAACGATGACATCGGTGCCGTTTTCGATCTGGAAATCAATCAACTGGCGATAGCTTTCCTCGTCGAACTTCCCCCGGCTGTCAAACGGGGTGACGATAGCGACCATGGATCCACTGAACATGATGCTCTCCTTGCCTGGTTAGCAGAATTTTTTGGCTGGCTCAGATAAAGAAAGTACCTAACATAGCCCAACTCTCATGTAAAGAGCGTAACAGCGACTCTACTGCGGGGTGATCAGAACACCCGGACTTGCCATACTCTCGAGGACCTGCTCCCCGGCCTTGACCAGCGCACTGACACGGTACTCATAAGCCTTGCCATTGTCGAGGCCGCGATCAAGCAGGTTGGTTTCCTGCAACGGGCCCTGATTCACGGGAATGATCGGAAAGGCACGTTTGGCGAAACGGCGGTAAAGATTGTAGCCGAGCAATTCCATCCCTTCCGGCAGCTCGGGGGCTTGCCATGCTAAAGCCACCCGGGCATCGCCGGCTTCGGCCCGGAGATGAGTCGGTGCCGGTGGCGGCTGCACCGCGGCAAGGTGCACCATTGCCGCCGGAGTTTCGTGGCCGCCGATGGTCAATGGCACGATCGCATAGCGGTACCCGGTGCCGGGGCGGACCTCAAGGTCGCGCCAGTAGATGCGTTTACCTATACGCTGTGCCGGATCAGGGTATTTCAGCTCGATTTCTGCCACTTCGGTCTGCGGGTCGCGGCATGTGGGGCAGCCTTGCGCAACATCATAGGTTAAACGCTTGATCCGGAATCCGGTCAGGTCCTCAACCTTGGTGCCGTCCTCGTGTTTCTCGGGGATCGTCCAGCCGAGGACAAACAGCATGCCCTGCTGCAACAAGGTGACTTGTTGCGGTGCCTCGGGGAGCGTAGTGAGCTTCGGCTGCACCGGACCTTTTTTGCCGCAGCCGGTCAGCATGATCAGGGTCAAACTGATCATGGCGGGAAGCGCGAGGCGCGAGGCGCGAAGCGCGGTAACCCTGGCAAGATCTGTAACCATCATGGCGTTTTTTCTCTCAGGGCCTGGCGGGCCAGGCTGATCTCCCTGGCAACGGCTTCGCGGGCTGTGCCACCGGTTGCCTTGCGGGCATTCACTGAGGCTTCCAGGGTGACGTAGTCGAAGATGTCTTGATCGATAGCGGTGGAGAACTGGCGGAATTCCTCCAGGGTCAGGTCGGGGATATCCTTGCCGTTCTCGACACAGAACCGGACGGTCTTGCCAACCACCTCGTGGGCATTCCTGAAGGGGATGCCCTTGCGGACCAGGTAGTCGGCGATGTCGGTCGCAGTGGAGAAGCCGCGCCCTGCGGCAATGCGCATCTGCACCGGGTTGACCTTCATCTCAGCGATCATGCCGGCAAAAGCCTTGAGGGAACCGCGGACCGTGTCGATGGTATCGAAAAGCGGTTCCTTGTCTTCCTGCATATCCTTGTTGTAGGCCAGCGGCAGCGCCTTCATCAGGGTCAGGAGGCTGACCAGGTTGCCATAGGTCCTGCCGGTTTTCCCGCGAACCAGTTCCGGTACGTCGGGGTTCTTCTTCTGTGGCATGATTGAACTGCCGGTGCAGAAGCTGTCAGAGAGCTCGACAAAGGCGAAATCGGCACTCGACCAGAGGATCAGCTCTTCGGAGAGGCGCGAGAGGTGCATCATCAGGATCGATGCAAAACTGCAGAATTCGAGGGCGAAATCACGGTCGGAAACGGTGTCCAGACTGTTGCGGGTGACACCGGCAAAACCGAGTTGTTCAGCGACCCACTCACGGTCGATGGCGAAGGTTGTTCCTGCCAGCGCACCGGCACCGAGCGGCAGCAGGTTGAGGCGGCTGCGCAGATCATGCAGCCGACCGGCATCGCGGGCCAGCATTTCGCCATAGGCCAGCATATGATGGGCAAAGAGCACCGGCTGGGCCGTCTGCAGATGGGTGTAGCCGGGCATGATGACATCAAGGTTGTTTTCGGCCTGGTCGAGCAAAGCCGACTGCAAGGCAATCAAGGCCCCGGCAATCGCATCAATTTCATCGCGCAGGTAGAGGCGGACATCGAGGGCGACCTGGTCATTACGGGAACGTGATGTGTGGAGTTTACCGCCGACCGCGCCAATCCTTTCGATCAGGCGTGCTTCAATATTCATGTGAATATCTTCGCGGGCAACGGAAAATTCAAATTCTCCCGCCTCGATTTCCGTGCGGATTTCCTCCAGGCCCTGAACAATCGTATCAGCCTCCGCTGCGGGAATAATCCCCTGTCTGGCCAACATCCTGGCGTGGGTGATCGAACCGAGAATGTCGTAGTGGTACATGCGTTGGTCAAAGCTGATTGACGCGGTAAATTCTTCGACAAATGCATCGGTCGGCTGCGTAAAACGTCCGGCCCAGAGTTTGTCACTCATGGTTACATCATCCCTTCATCAAGTATGACTGACCGTTTTTTTTCAGCGGCCCGCCGCTTCAGCCTGGTTCCTGCTGGCCAATTCATCCTCCGGCTCTCCCGGGTCATGCAGGCGCTCAGGGAAAACCTGGGCGAGGATATGTCTGGTCCCCGGAGTCAGGTCGTATGCACCCAGGTCGTCTGCTCCGACCCAGCTCGCCTCGGTGACTTCCTGGTTGTTCGGCGCCAGGTCCATCGTCAATGGACGTGCCCGGTAGTAGAGGATCACGTAGTGGTCATTCCTCTCGCCGAGGGCGACATGTTCGTAAACGTCGAGCAGGCCGTCGACGTGAATCTCGATGCCGACCTCCTCGCTGATTTCGCGGTGCAGTGCCAGCAGCAAAGGCTCTCCGTAATCAACCTTGCCACCAGGCATGACCCACTGGCCGCAAAACGGCTCAATACAGCGCCGGGTCAGAAGGACACGCTCACTGTCGTCGATGATACAGGCGACCACCGAGGTTTTGATCGATTGTTTTCTGAAGTCCATGTAATCCCGAGGCGCGAATTGCGAGGTGAGAAGCGGGACAATGCTTTGTCGCACTCCGCGCTTCCTACTTTTTCGCTTCCCTCTGCAGCGCGGCAATTCTCAAACGCAGGGCGTTGAGCTTGATGAATCCTTCGGCATCGGCCTGGTTGTAAACCTCGTCGGCTTCGAAGGTGGCGAAGTCGATATTGAAGAGACTGTCGGTGGCTGAATCACGGCCGACCACGCGGCAGTGCCCCTTGTAGAGCTTGATCCTGGCTATGCCGTTAACCGTCTGCTGAGACTGGTCAATCAGAGCCTGCAGGCTGAGGCGTTCGGGCGCAAACCAGAAACCGTTGTAAATCATCGTCGCGTAACGCGGCACCAGGGCATCCCGCAGGTGCATCACTTCGCGGTCCATGGTGATCGATTCGACAGCGCGGTGTGCTTCCTCGAGAATCGTGCCTCCCGGAGTCTCATAGACGCCACGGCTCTTCATGCCGACGAAGCGGTTTTCCATCAGGTCGACGCGGCCGATGCCGTGTCTGCCGCCCAGCTCGTTGAGCCTGGCCAGCAATTTTGCCGGCGACAATTGTTCGCCGTTGACGGCCACGGCGTTGCCCTTCTCGAATTCGATTTCGACATACTCCGGCTGGTCCGGAGCATCCTCCGGGCGCACCGTGAGCACGTACATCTCTTCCGGCGCCTCGGCCCATGGATTTTCCAGCACATCGCCTTCGAAAGAGATGTGCAAAAGATTACGGTCCGAACTCCAGGGGAACTTCTTGCTGGTCGGCACCGGGATACCATGCTTTCTGGCATACTCTTCCAGGGCAGTCCGGCTGCTCAGCTCCCATTCACGCCAGGGGGCGATCACCTTGACCGAAGGATCGAAGTGATAATATGCCAGCTCGAAGCGGACCTGGTCATTGCCTTTGCCGGTCGCGCCGTGGGAGACAGCGTCGGCCCCTTCCAACTTGACCACATCCATCTGGGCCTTGGCAATCAACGGCCGGGCGATCGAGGTGCCGAGGAAATAACGGCCCTCGTAAATGGCGTTGGCGCGGAACATCGGGAAGACGAAGTCACGGGCGAACTCCTCGCGCAGGTCGAGGATATGGCATGCGCTGGCCCCGGTCTTTTCGGCCTTTGCTGGTATGCCGTCAAGTTCTTCACCCTGACCGAGGTCGGCTGAATAGGCAACCACTTCACAATTATATTCCTCGATCAGCCATTTCAGAATGATCGATGTATCAAGTCCGCCGGAATAGGCGAGGACAGCTTTTTTGACGGTTCCTTGTTTACTCATTTGAAAACTTCTCCTTGAAATTGATTTAAAAGTAAAATGTGAAAAGTGAAACGTGACAGGCAATAAGAGTTTATTCTTTTCACATTTTACTTTTCACGTTTCACAGTTTTATCACGTACGTATCGGCAATTTTATCATGCAAACCCTGCTTCCGTTGGTCGAAGGCGACCATCAGGTAGCCGATGCCCAGCAGGATGCTCGAGACGAATTTGCCAAGGACCTCGCGCTTTACTGCACGGCCATAAGTAAGCTGGCTGTCGTCTGTACGGACAACCTTGATGCGCAGCGCCATCTTGCCCGGGGTCTGGCCGCAGTAGCCGATAAAGAACACAGCGTAGCCAAGACTTATCGTCGTGCCGAAGAGCCAGATGATGAAACTGACTGCCGGGTCTTCAACGACCGCAACGCCCATGAAGCCGATCACCAGTGAAATGATCATGGTCAGGACAAACTGCACGATGCACAGCAGGAACGAATCGAGCAGCGTGGCGACCACGCGGATCCAGAAACCGGCTTTCGGCTGGTTCTCCGGCGGGTGATTGGCAGCAACGCTGCGCCAGCGGTCAAGATCGTTCTCCACCTTGTCGGCGTTTGCCGCCGTCTGGATGATTTCTTTCTGCCGGATGCGATAATCAGCATAATTGACACCGCAACCATTACAGTCTTCATTCTTTGCCTGAACCAGGCCGCAGGCCGGACAGCTGACCTGTTCCGGCTGGGCCGCCCCGGTTCCCTGGCCGGTTTCTGCTGGTTTTTCAAAGCTGAATGAAGTCGAGCATTTCGGGCAGTTCACCTTGACCGGACGGTCCGGCAGCTTTGCCGGGTCAACAGCCTTGGAAAAATTGCATTTCGGGCAAGTGATGTTCATTTAAAAAACCCAGTATTCAGAATTAGGATACAGGAGGTAGAAGTTAGAAGGTAGAATACAGAAGAAAAGCCAAAGACTGATAAAAGTTAGTCACTCTCTTACATTCTGTCTCCTGTATTCTACCTCCCGATGCTCTTATTCTCCCTGTCCCATCAAGGTCGCCATGATTGCTTTCTGCACATGCAGGCGATTCTCAGCCTGATCGTAGATGACCGAATGGCGGCTCTCCATGACTTCGTCGGTAATTTCTTCGTCGCGATGGGCCGGAAGGCAGTGCATGACGGCGCAATCCGGGTTGGCCAGTGCGACCATATCCATATTGATCTGGTAGCCGACGAAAGCCTTTTCACGCTCTTGCTGCTCAGCTTCCTGGCCCATGCTGGCCCAGACATCCGTGTTCAGGACGTCGGCACCTCTGGCCGCCTGAACCGGGTCATTGGTATAGATGATGTTGGCCCCTGCTTCGGCCGCACGCTCTTTGACCATGGTGTCCGGTTCGTAGCCTGCCGGTGTCGCTACGCGCAATTCAAAGCCGAACACCGAGGCGGCATTGATCCAGCTGTTGGCCATGTTGTTGCCGTCACCGATCCAGCAGTAGACAAGGTCCCGGTAGTTGCCCTTGTGCTCGATAACCGTCATCAGGTCGGCCATGATCTGGCAGGGATGGAACAGGTCGGTCAGACCGTTGATGATCGGGACATCACTGTACGCGGCAAACTCTTCGACCGCATCATGTGAGTATGTGCGGATCATCACGCCGTCGACATAGCGGGCCATGACGCGGGCGGTGTCCTTGATTGGCTCGCCGCGACCCATCTGGGTGTTCGCCGAAGCGAGAAACAGGGCGTGACCGCCGAGTTGATACATACCGACTTCAAACGAGACACGGGTACGGGTCGAACTCTTCTCAAACAGCATGCCGAGCGTTTTCCCTGCCAGGAGATGATGCTGCTGCCCGGCTTGTTGCTTGGTCTTCAGATCCTTGGCCAGGGCAAAGATCTTTTCCAGATCTTCACCGCTCCAGTCACTTAGGCAAAGAAAGTCTTTCTTCACGTTGATGTCTCCTTAAGCTGCAGCGAAAAATCTATTTGGACACGTTGGCCACGCCGATGCCAGCCAGGATGTCGTCGAGAATGGCAACCGCTTCGTCAACGTCTTCTTTGTTCACGATCAGTGGCGGGACAAAACGCAGGACGTTGCCGACTGTGCAATTGATCAGCAGACCGCGCTCCATGGCTGCCTTGACCAGGTCACCGCCCTCTATCGTCAGTTCCATGCCGATGATCAGGCCGCGGCCACGGACCTCCCTGATAAAATCGTATCGGCTCTTCAATTGTTTCAGCTTTTCTTGCAGGTAGTGGCCCATTTCCCGGCAATGCTCAAGAATACCGTCCTCGGTAATCGCCCGCATTGCGGCCAGCGCTGCAGCGCAGACCAGCGGGTTGCCGCCGAAGGTTGAGCCATGCGAGCCCGGGCCGAGACGTTCTGCCAAAGTTCCGGTTGTCAACAGAGCACCGATCGGTGCACCGCCGGCGAGGGCTTTGGCAAGGGTCATGATGTCAGGCTTGATCCCCTCCTGTTCATAGGCCCAGAGGGTTCCGGTCCGTCCGCAGCCAACCTGGACTTCATCAAAGATCAGCAACAGGTCGTTTTCATTGCAGAGCTCATTCACTTCCTTGAGGTAGCCGGACGGCGGAACATTGACGCCGCCTTCGCCCTGAACCGGTTCCAGCATGATGGCACAGGTCTGTGGCGATATTGCCTCTCGCAAGGCATCGATGTTGCCGAAAGGGACATACCTGAAACCCGGCACGACCGGGTCGAAGCCGGTCCTGACCTTGTGTTGTCCGGTTGCACTGATGGCACCGATCGTCCGACCGTGGAACGAGGCCAGGGCGGTAATGATTTCAAACCGGTGCTCGCCGAAGGACTCCCGGCTGTGTTTGCGGGCCAGCTTCATAGCCGCTTCGTTGGCTTCCGCTCCCGAGTTACAGAAAAACACCCGTTCGGCAAAAGAATGCGCGCAGAGCCATTCGGCCAGTTCGATCTGCTGGGGGATATGGTAAAAATTCGAACAATGCAGCAGCCGTCCGGCCTGTTCCTGCAGCGCCTTGACAACGTTCGGATGGCAGTGGCCAAGGTTGTTGACCGCCACCCCGGCGAGGAAGTCGAGGTAGACCTTGCCGTCAACGTCCCAAAGTCGGCAACCTTCGCCACGGTCAGCGACGATCGGGTAGCGGCCGTAAGTCTTCATGACGGCGTGTTCCGACTTATCGATCCATTCCTGTGATTTGCTCATTT